>NZ_JBELKF010000121.1:0-7171 GCF_042089775.1 Palleronia sp. | reverse complement strand
TGCGGGTCTGCCATTCGCCATCACCGAGGAACTCGATGCCGGTGCTGTCCACGAGGAGGTTGAGCGGACCCTCAGCACGGCGACGGGATCTGGACCGCCAATGTTCGATGGCCTTACGCGGCCCCACTGGGGCCACGGTTCCATCTCACTCTGTCTGCGGCACAGGGTGCTGAAGTCGGGCGCGGACCAGTCCAGCCCCGCCAGCCGCAGCAAACTGGCCACCATGCCCGCGGTCTGTCGCAAGGGCAGCTTGCACAGAACGTTGATCGAGAGGCAGAACTGGATGGCCGCATCCGAAAAGACCGGCGGGCGTCCCAGGCGGCCTTCATGCGGCGCCAGCCAGGCCATCTCCTTATCTACCCAGATCAGCATCGACCCGCGCTAGCTGGACCAGTTCGTCGTGCGGTAGCGGGCGGGTGGAGGCTTGCTCATGCGCCTCACCTAACCGCATGGGTTCGCGTTGTGAATCGTCCGCAGTCGGAGTTACGCGACAATGGCCCTCCGCATGCGTGCTCGCCGGGCTCGGGCTCTAGTCTGCGGCTCAGTCACTGCTCTGCTCGCCGGAGAGCACCCCACGATCCGATTACCGTCTTCGGGAAACGTTCTGGATCGGCTGGTTGATGCTTGCCGCTCTTACCTATCCGATCGTGCCGCCATTTATCCTGGGTCGCCTGAAACAGCCCGTCGCCCGTCGCATCCAGGACATGGTGGTGCACACCGATGCGCTCATGCAGAAGGCGGACTGGATGACCGGAGCGGCCGCCAGCGTCGGCATCATCGGCGTCGGCTTCGGCCTGTGGTGGGCGGACGCGGCCGAGACGGGCCGCTACATCGTTGCCGACCTGTGCGGTGTCACGAGCGCACCGCATGATGCCGATCGCCGCAACTATGGACCGGGTGAACAGGATCGTGCCTGGCGGCTCGCTGGCATCAGCTTCATCCCATGAGGCGCGGCTTTGCGGTCCGAAAGCGAGGAGCGGCGGCATCGGCTTGCGCCTTGCCAAAGCGTGTGAACGTGCACTTACACTTTGGCTACGGGTATGGCGCCCGGAGTAGGGAAGAAGGCGTGCGCATTCCTGCCCGCGTCACTTTCATAGGAACGGAAGAAAGGAACCTGAGAGATGGAAGGACTTCTGGATGCCATCGGAGCCGCCGCGCTGGTGTTTCTTGCGGTGGTTGGGGCGGTGGCGGGCTTCATCGCAGGCAAGATCGCGGGGCGCAACATGGCCCTGTACATCGTCGTAGGCATCGCTGCGGCGGTGGTGACACCATTTGTGCTGACTGCCCTCGGGATCGGCATCCTCGCCGCAGGCGGCCTTTTGCTGCTGTTGGCGGTCGCAGCTATCGGCGCGATCATCGTCCTTCTCTTGGTCCAAGTGCTTCTCGGGCGTCGGCGATAGGAAAATCACGCCGGAGGGCCTGCCGATATGGCAGCGCTCCGGCGTCGCTGCCGAGAAACAGCATTGTGGCTCAACCGGAAGGTTTGTCCTCATGAACCGGTCAGGACGACCTTACCTTGGATAGACGCCGGAGACATCGCGCCCCATGGTGATGGGCAGGTCGTCGGCGCTGACCAGCGGGTAAGCGCCCCGGCGGATCTTGTAGTCCACCGGATTGACGCTGGCGGCGTGAACAAGAATCCTCAACTCGCCGAAACCGGGTTCCGGAGTGTCGATCTCTTCGGACGTGAGGACGTCAGACGCGCCGAATTCGTGAATGCGGATAGCAAGGGACATCGAACCTCAGGATTCGCTGTCGTGTTCGGGCTTGTTCTTGCGCTCGGTCGAGGCGAAGTCCTCGAGCTGCTCCTCGGACATGCTGTCGTACATGTCGCGCGCGGGTCCCTGCAGATCGCTCACTTTCGTCTCGCCGCGCTTGGCGGCCAACGCGGCACCGGCGGCCTTCTGTTGCGCTTTCGATTTCGCGGGCATCGCAGCATCCTCTCGTCAGGAGAAACGTTCGATCCTAGAACACGTGGTTGGTTTCGATGTTCCGCGGCGAAGGCAGGTCCGGCATCGTCACCTCTCTGATCTGGCTCACGACCCCCTTGCCAGGAGGTCTTTGGCTATGGCTCAAAGGGCTGAGCCTTTTGAACCCGATGAGCAGGGCCGACGCCTCATCCGGGACGGCTGGCAGCGCCTTCGCGTCTCCCGCCCTTCACGATTTCGCGGCCGTGCTGCCCAGTCCCGCGACCTGGCTGCCAAATGCGCGCTTCTGGACGGCTGCCGACACGACGGGCAGCAGGTATGTGATGGCCAGCGTCGCGAGCGACATGCCGTTCATGTTCGTCAGGGCCGCAAGGGTCTGCCAGACGTCACCGTCAGGCGTGTGGTCTCCATTTCCTGCCGCGAACAACATTTGGCCCACGAAGTAGAAGCGCCCGCTCCGGTCCGTGGGCTCATTCGTCGTAGCATGCAGTAGCGAGCCCTGGTCGCCGGCATATACGAGTGTCCAGCCAAGCCAGAGAAGCGAGATCCAGAGGAGGACGACAAAGGCCAGAATGAATGGCCCGAAGAGGCTCAGCACCAGATGGCGATCGCGTTCAATGAGGGCAAGCGCTCCACGCCAGCTCCAGGTTGTGATCCTCGCGGAATGCGGACCGGCATTCCCGTCGACCCAGAGCGCGGTCCAAAGCGCGTCCACAAACGCGAGAAGGATCATGGAAATGCCAGCGCTGCACATTCTGTCCCCCGTGCACAGCCTTCCTGAAGGCGCTTTACGGGCCTTGGCCGCAGTGCAAACGAACGAAGCGCCGAGGCAGAGATCGAAAACGCCAGTGCGCTCTCACGCTGCGGGGGCGCATTGCAGGCGGGACAGACATCAGTGTTCGCGCCAAATGCGATGGGCAGCACGAGCGCAACCGTCGTAATGCGCAAGATCTGCCGCTGCCCCACGATCGCGCGCAGCGCATCAAGGCACGCGTGCCAGCACCCATGTTCTCCATTGGCTGCCAGTCGTCATGATCCTGTCTGTTGTCGTGGCATTCCCTCCAACGAACGTTTCATCTGCTGGTTCGACTACGCAAAGCGATGCGGCGGCCGCAGAAGGAGGTCGCCTGCCTGCAAAGCCCCTTGCGACGTGGTCGAGGGCGAACCTGCCGACACAGGAAGCCAAGCGGCCAAGCCCGACTTCGAGGGCGGACTGGTCAATCATCTGGAGCGGCTTGACGAGTCCAGCCGGGCCCCGCGCGTTCGCTCGATGGGGAACTGCTGATGAGCCTCGCCGTTCGCCTCACGTGTAGACCTTCAAGGAGATGCAGGATGACCAGCAGCGATGGTGCCACCCCTCTTGTGCCCAGCGACGAGGGCGACAAGAAAGGGCTCGAGCTAGGCCGTGCCCAGGGCGAGGCGCTGACCCGGACCTTGCGTCATATGACCGGCGAGATTGCGCATGATGGCCGCGAGGTGCAGTCGGGCGAGTACCTCGTGGCCTATGCCGTGGAAGAAGCCGAAGGGATGTACGTCCCGAAAAACGGCGGCCTCGAATGGACAGAGCCGGACGAAGAGAATGCTCATATCGAGATCGCCGTCCGCGACGCTGCCGATGGCCGTCTGATCCCCGGCCTCAAGATCGAAGCGACAGTCATGGATGGAGACGGGAACGAGATCGGCACCCATGAAATGCCTCTCCTCTGGCATCCCTATCTCTACCACTACGGTCGCAACTGGAAGCTTCCGGCGGACGGCAGCTATACGCTGAAGGTGCGCTTCGATGCCCCAAGCTTCGCCCGCCACGACGAAAAGAACGGCAAGCGTTTCCTCAAGGGAGCCGAGGTCACTTTCGACGACGTGAAGGTCAAACGCGGGCAGGACTGAGCCCCTGTGCGCGGGATGCGGCGCCGACTCATCACAGTCCCGCAGCGGGCGTGAAGGAGGTGCGATACCTCTTCGCATCTGCGCGGGTCCTGCTCCGAACGCCGGCAGGTAAGACGGCGTGCCGCTGCCAAAGGCTGGCAAAGCTCAACGCGACACTCTTGCACCGCGGCATGTCGCGACCCGTTGCGTATTGATCTGCCGTCATGATCACCTCCCAACGGTGAACACGATGCCTGTCCCGCGTGCATGCGGTGCGCCGCCGTCCCTGAACCGCAAATGGCCGTCTGGCGCTGGTATAAGGCGGCGGTCCCTTCAAAAACTGAGACGCCGGCCCGGCAATGTCCTGTGCCGCACGTGAGAAAGTCGCAAAACGGAGGCCGGCATGTGGGATGATTTTTCGACATTGGCTCTCGTCGCTGCGTTCGTCGTGGCGGGCGGCGTCATCCTCATGGCGGGCCTGCGGATGACGGGCTTGGCCGACACGCTCGCGGACCGCACCGGGCTTGGCGAGGCGCTCATAGGCGGGGTCCTGCTGGGGGCCGCGACCTCGCTCAGCGGGATCATCGTTTCGGTGACGGCGGCGCTCGACGGGTACGCCTCGCTCGCTTTCTCGAACAGCGTTGGCGGCATCGCGGCCCAGACGGTGTTCCTTGGGGTGGCTGACATGTTCTACCGCAAGGCCAACCTGGAACATGCTGCCGCCGATCTGGGAAACCTCTTCCAGGGTGTCGTCCTGATGGTCCTGTTGATGCTGCCCTTGGTTGCCATGACGACGCCCGAGGTCGCGATCTGGGCGATTCATCCCGTCTCCTTCGCCATTCCGGTCGTCTATGCGGTGGGGCTGATCGCCGGGCGGGCCGTACATGATGCGCCGATGTGGGAGCCGGTGGACACCGGCGACACCAAGGCGGATCAGCCCGAGGAAGAAGACGCCGAAAGCAAGGCCAAGAGCACCCAGCGGCTTTTCCTGACCTTCGCCGCACTGATGATCCTGATGGGCGCGGCAGGCTATGTTGTTGCAAAGACGGCCTCGGAACTTGCAGACCGGATGGAGATTTCGGGAACCTTGATGGGCGCGCTTGCCACAGCCGTCGTCACGTCCCTGCCAGAGCTCGTGACCACCGTTGCCGCCGTGCGGCGGGGTGCGCTGCAACTGGCCGTGGGGGGCATCATCGGCGGCAACACCTTCGACACTCTTTTCCTCATGGCGTCGGACATTTCCTATCGCGACGGATCGCTTTACCACGCTGTTTCGTCCCAGGACTATTTCTGGATCGTTTCTGCTTTGCTTATGACCGGCATCCTGATGGGCGGCCTGATCTTGCGGCAAAGACAGGGTCCAGGGAGGATCGGGATCGAGAGCGCGCTCCTCCTCCTCGTGTATGGAGGCGCGGTCGTGGTTCAGGTGTTGTCCGGTGGGCTTTGACGGAGGGAGGAAAAGTCCTTTCCCTAGGCCGTGCCTGCAAGCCGCAGCTGCGTGTCCTGCGGCGCCGCTCCCGCAGCCTGTCTCCTGGGGTTGGGATCGACTACCTACGCATCTGCTGGAGATCTCGTCTCTTCCGAGCCCCATCTGGGTAGGACCGAGCATAATGAAGTGCGTTCAGCAGATGTCGGGCGATTGTGCATGTGTAGTCGCCTGCTGAGCGCTCCGGCGTAACCGCCAGAACGAGGCGCGAAAGTCGAGACGATCGCGCAGGCATTCACTCCAGCGACGCCTTCACGATCGCTGTCGCCATACTCGTTCCGTGCACCCACCACGACCATGAGCGCAGCGACAGCCGAGAAGTCGAACAGGCCATTCGACTCCCCCAGGTGCGCATGAGTTGATGCGAAAGAAATGGTAAGCAGCCCGGCTGCGAATCCGTAGAGGGCGGCGTACATGGTGATCTTCCATCTGCCGTCCGCCAGATCATTGATGGTATCTGATACCCGATCATAATCAGGGACGAATACTTGTGCAGTCAGTGTCGCTGCGATGGAGGACAAGCAGCGGACAAAGCTGATAGCGGCAAATGTCACCAGCAAGTCGGGGCACAGGTTCAGAAACGCTCCCTGTCACGCGTGAAGCGGCCCGCTTCCGACGCGGGCCGCCGCTGGGTCATGTCACCACCAGCCGCTGTCGCCCTCTTGGCGCGCCTCGAGTTGCTCTTGGGACAGCGGGGTCACGAGAGCCAGGTCGCCGTAGCCGCTCTCTGCGGTTCCACCGACTGTTTTCAGGTCGGCGATATCGATGACGACGTCTTCATCACCGATGTCCAGCCAGCCGCCTATTTCGGCAATTACGCCGACGATGGTGCCGTCCCGAGAAATGACGATGTCAGAGACTTTGCCGATTTCTTCCCAATCCTGGTCGATCTCCCCATAGTAGCCGGTGTCGCCCCAACTGGCTTCGTCATATTCCATGTACTGCGTGTAGATGTCGGCACCGATGATGCTTTCGGCGCGAATGAACTGTTCGCTCAGCTCACCGGAGACGACGCCGCTATTCATGCCCAATTCAGTGGCAAGATGCGTTTCTGCTTGCGCGATGCCGGCAGTCCCGGCCGAAAGGGCAAGGGCGAGAGCAGAAATACTGAAGCGTTTCATGCTTATCCTCCGTGTCACTTTTGAAACTGAACAACGGTTCGGCCCGCGGGACGTTCCATTTCAGCGCGAGGCTTGATCTCCGGAAGCGCGCAAGATCGCGGATCGCAACGGTGGCGCAAGGCGCAGGCGAAATGATCTCGCGCGTCTGCAGAACGCGACACTTGCTTATTGGGTTGGAAATTGCTCCTCTTGCCGACGTCCTTCGACGAGATGTGGAGTTTCGCATCATTGACTATAACGAAACCGGCAACCTTGTGACAAGTTCCGCCACGGGCGTTCCCGGCTTGTCTTTGTAGTGGATACGGCTCCCCGGTCCGCCTATGTCGTCTTGAACAGCCAAGACCGGTTGCTCGCGCGGGATAATGGCCGGCTCGACCAGTAGCCCTCTGGGCGCAGCCATCCAGGGAGGGTGCGCCGCACACGTGTTCAGCCGCATCATCCGCATTCTTGAGAGCATTTCGCCAGCCCCGGTCCGGAGCACGGCATCATCGGAACCACGGCCCTGCGGGACCTCGAAGGCCTGCGAACAGGCAGAGGTAGCAGCCTGCGGATCAAGCTGTCGGCGCAGCATCCATCTGGAGGGCGGTGTCATCGACCCACATGCGCTGCAGAGTGACCGAGATCCGGCAGGCCAACGCCACCGTCACCCTTTTTCTGCCCCGGCGCTTTGCACCTTGAGCGCCCCAGCTTCTCGGCCATGCCGCTTGGCCCCGGTTCATCATCACGATTGCGGCCTGGCACAACGCGCGCCTCAAGCTCACGTCACCGGC
>NZ_JBELKF010000120.1:0-7245 GCF_042089775.1 Palleronia sp. | reverse complement strand
GTGTCGGTGTGGATCGCTCGCTCTATCGCCTGCGCAACCTCGTCGAGCGCTGCTTGAACAAGCTCAAGAACGCGCGACGGGTTGCGACCCGCTACGACAAGACGGCGGAGAGCTTCCCGGGATTCATCGACATCACTTCGATCCGCCTCTGGCTCCGCCGTTTGTCAACATGACCTAGCGACGAGGAGGAGGCTGAGGCGCTGGCAGCGCAAGACTGTTGCGCGTGGCATACCACGCGTCGAGCCAGTTGGTCGAAAGCCGGTGCATGACGATCATTGATTTCCGATCCTGCCCATGCGTCTGCTCAATTTTGGTCATTTTTCCGGACGGAACCCGCACCGGTTTCATAGATTGCGCTACTCAGAAGGTCGTGGGGAACGCTGCGCCCTGAAATCGGAGTGTCCACATGATCTGCACCGCCTTTGCTGCCCGTCTGGCCCGGCGTTCTGCCGCATCATCGGCAGATGCGTGGGTAACGGGGATGGCCAGGACCGCGCTCGTAAGGACGACGCGCGGCGAGGTGTTGGCCGGTGCTCTGCGTCCCGGCGATGGGGTGTTCACCCGTGACAACGGCCCGCGCGAGATCGAGACGATGCGTGAGGAGGCGGCATCGACTCGATCCGACCGCGCCGTTTGTGTCCGCGCAGGCGCACTCGGACACGGACACGGACAGCCCGAGCGCGACCTCATTGTAGCCGAGAAGACGCGTCTTCTCTTGGCGTCCGGGATGATTTCCGTTCTCTACGACACTGATGCGGCCGTCGTTCGTGCCGGCGACCTGGTGGGGCGCGAGGGGTTCCGGTTCTGCGGCGCCCCGGCTGGTGGGTGGGTGGCCCTCGGGCTGTCTTCGCACGAGCTCGTTCTCGTCGATGGGACCTGGACCGAAACAGAGGCGCCGCGACTTGCGGGAGGCGCTTCGACGCCTACTGCTTACCGGGAACTTAGTCGGCTCGAGGCGCAGCTTCTGGGCTGAGCGGGCTGGACCTTGCGGGCCGGGCGGTGCAGCTTGGCAGCGATCGAACGGATGGAGACGGCGCCGATGACGACCACCCCCTGGCATTTCTGGATCATCGTGGTGATCGGGGTCCTGTGGCACCTCGCGGGCGTGTTCGACTACACCGCTTTCCAGTTTGACTGGACACCCTACACGCACCTGGCAACCGGTCGGCAGATCCAGTTCGCCGAGAGCATGCCTGATTGGGTGGACGCCGGGTGGGCGATTTCGGTTTGGGTGGGCCTTGCCGGAATGATCCTTCTTGGGCTGGGGTTCGCTTTGTCTCCTCTGATCCTCGCGATCTCGATGATCGCGACAATCGTGTTGGCGATCTGGTTCAGCCTCTTCGCCGAGCCGACCGTGTTTGGCCTTGCCGGGTGGTCCGGCCTGCTGTTGATATGGCTCGTGGCGTTGCTGACAGTGCTGCTCTGGCTTTACGCGCGGAGCATGCACAAGCACGGCGTCATCGACTGATCCCGGTCCGCGTGCGCCAGTCGCTCCAGGCCTCTGGTGTGTCGAGATCTGTAATCGCACGACGGCCGGGCAGGGCTACGAGTCGCACGGCCTGATCGCGCAGCAGGGCTCTCGCGCCGGTATCGCCCGACAGGTTGCGCATGCGCGTCACGTCAGCAGGGGGGAATAGGACCGGCTGGCCCAGGGTGCCGTCTTCGGCAGTGGCGCGGACGGGGCAGCTGCCGTCATACGCGGCGATGAGAGCGGCGAGGTCCGACGTCTCGATCTCGGGCATGTCGGCGAGCATGATCATCAGAGGCATCGCAGCGGACGCAAGCGCCCGGAAGGACGCCGACATCCCGTCATCCGCGTCGGGCACTTCCATCACCGAAATGGAGAGGCCGGCGATGGCCTCGCTGCGCGCGTGTGCGTCCGGAGGCAGCGTGACGCTGACGGGCCAGCCTGTCCCCACAGCGCGCTGCGCTAGGACCCGGAGGAGGGGCACTCCACCGATCGTTTCGAGGCACTTGTCGCCGCCACGCATGCGTCTCGCGTTCCCGGCGGCAAGGATCGCAATCACGCCGGTCTGAGCTTGGCTACTTACAAGATTGTGCGGAACCATTTAATCGGGGCCGTGTTGCGAGAATGACGATAGCAATAACGCCGGACCAGAATGTGAGGTTCGTCCCTGAACCGTACGTCCTGCTCCCCGTGGGTGCCCGATTTGTCCCGATCGGCTCTTGGTCAGGTTCGCCGTCGTCACCTAGGCAGCCCGGGCGCGTCCCTAGCCCGGGCTGCATCTCTCTTATAGTCCCACCCACAACGAAACGCATCGCGCAACGGATTTCAAGGCTCTCCGTGGGATCCGCGTTCGCGGTAGGGGGTCGTGCTGTAATGCGCCCGATAGCATTTGGAGAAATGCGAGGGCGAGGTAAAGCCGCAGGCCAACGCGACGTTGATGACGCTCATGTCGGTCTGCATCAGCAGATTGCGGGCGCGAGCCAGCCGAAGTTCCATGTAGTAGCGCTTGGGGCTACGATTCAGGTAGCGCCGGAAAAGTCGTTCGAGCTGGCGCGTCGACAGGTCAACCTCTCGGGCCAATGTCGCCGGGCTGGTCGGCTCCTCGATGTTCTGCTCCATCCGCTGGATCACCTGCGACAGCTTCGGATGCCGTACGCCGATCCGGGTGGGGGTCGAGAGCCGCTGCTGGTCCTGATCCGTGCGGATCGAGGAATAGATCAGCTGATCGGCGACGGCGTTGGCCAGATCTTCGCCGTGATCGCGGGCGATCAGGCGGATCATCAGGTCGATCGACGAGGTTCCGCCAGCCGTTGTCAGCCGATTGCCGTCGATGGAGAAGACGCGCTTGGTCAGTTCGACCTCGTCCCATGCTTCGGCAAATCCGTCGGCGTTTTCCCAGTGGATCGTGGCGCGCTTATCCTCGAGCAGCCCGGCCTTGGCGAGGGTGTGGGCACCCGTGCAGAGCCCGCCGATCACGGCACCGCGCCGCGCCTCGCGCCGCAACCAGTTGAGGATCCGCTTGGTCGAGGCCGCGTCCACATCGAGCCCACCGCAAACCAGGATTGTCGCTTCGCGCGGGGGCTCGCCCAGGTCGTCAAAAACCGGAAGGCTGATCCCGGCCGAGCAGGTCTTGCTGCCGCCGCCATCGCCGGTCAGCGACCAAGAGTAGTGATCGCGCCCCGACAGCCGGTTTGCGATGCGCAGGCACTCCACCGCACCCGCGAAGCTCATCAGGCTGAACCGGTCGAGCAGCAGGAACGTGTAATGCCGCGCCGCCCCTTCGATGGGGGCCGGACGCTCGATCTTTCCGCTACGTTCGATCGCCGAATTCATCCCTCGACCGAAGCATCATTTTCCAACCCTGCGCAAGAGGCCCCACGACGCGGCATACATGGTTTGCAACGACGCCGGGCAGCGGCTATAGAAAGGTCCCAACCTTTTTGCCGTGGGGAGCATGGGCGATGCCGACATCCGCTATTTCGAGCTGGCGCGATCGTGAACGGATCCAGATGCCCGTCTATACCGACACGGCCGCTCTGGAAGCGGTCGAAGCGCGATTGCGGCAGCTTCCGCCGCTGGTCTTCGCCGACGAGGCCCGCCGTCTGCGCAGCGAGTTGGCCGCGGTAAGCCGGGGCGAAGCGTTCCTGCTGCAAGGCGGCGATTGCGCCGAGAGTTTCGATCAGTTCGGCGCGAGCCAGGTGCGCGACTTTTTCAAGGTCATGCTGCAGATGGCGATGGTCCTGACCTATGGCGCGAAAGTGCCGGTGGTGAAGGTTGGCCGCATCGCCGGGCAGTTCGCCAAGCCGCGCTCGGCCCCGACCGAGAAGGTCGGCGAGGTCGAGCTTCCGAGCTATCGCGGCGATATCATCAACGGGTTCGACTTCACCGAGGCCGCGCGCGTGCCTGACCCGAACCGGATGCTGCAGGCCTACACCCAGGCCGCGGCGACGCTGAACATGCTGCGCGGCATGGCCAAGGGCGGTTTTGCCGACATCAACAAGGTCCACCAGTGGACCTTGGACTTCACGGCCGAGGACAAGGCCGAGGCGTACCGCGACATCGCGAACGCGCTGCAAGATACGCTCGACTTCATTCGCGCCGCCGGGCTCAGCCCTCGTAAGGCGGAAGAACTGGCGACCGTGGACTTCTATGCGAGCCATGAGGCCCTTCTGCTGGAGTATGAAGAGGGTCTGACCCGCGCCGACCCGATGACCGGCGATCTCGTTGCGGGCTCTGGACACCTGATCTGGATCGGCGACCGTACCCGTCAGCCGGACGGCGCACATGTCGATTTCTGCCGCCAGGTCATCAATCCGATCGGCCTGAAATGCGGCCCGACCACGTCGAGCGAGGATCTGAAGGTCCTGATCGACACCCTGATGAACGGCAAGCTGGATGATGCCGGGCGGCTCATGCTCATTACCCGCTTCGGCGCCGACAAGGTCGAAGAGCACCTGCCGCGCCTCATCGACACGGTCGAAGAGATGGGAGCGAAGGTCGTCTGGACCTGCGACCCGATGCACGGGAACACGATCAAGTCAGCGTCCGGCTACAAAACCCGGCCGTTCGAAAACGTGCTGGGCGAGGTTCAGGAGTTCTTCCGCGTGCACTCCGAAAAGGGGACCAATCCCGGCGGCGTGCATTTCGAGATGACCGGCCAGGACGTGACCGAGTGCACCGGCGGCCTGCGTGCGCTGACCGATGAGGATCTGTCCGACCGCTATCACACGGCTTGCGATCCGCGCCTCAATGCGTCGCAGGCGCTCGAGCTCGCGTTCCTGGTGAACCGGCTGATGCGGGCGCCGCGAGCGAGCTCCGCGAAGGTGGCGTCGGCCTGATCGGCCGACGTCAGTCCGCCGTCACGACGTGGAAGGCAGCCCGGCGGCGCGCGGCGTCACGGGCGCGGTCCACGGCCTCGAAGTCCGGAAGCTCCGGCTCGTCCATCGGCGCTCGGGTGGCGCGGGTCAGAATGCTCTCGCGCTTTTCGCCGGAGATCTCGAAGCGGATCGGCGCGGTGGTGCGGCGCTCGGGCAACTCGATGTAGCCGAGGGCGCGTGTGATAGCATCCTCTCGGTCGCGGAGCGGAAGCAGCAGCATCGATCCCGTGAGTCGCTTCCGGAAGGTTGTCCGAGGGCCGGAAAGACCCAGATCTATGCGGGCGGGATCATCGAACAAAGCTTCAATCGATTCGCCAAGCCACTCGCGGGAGGCCGGCGTGATCAGGCTGGAAAGCGGCATCCCGCGGGACTCGATCCCGAAGCCTTGGCCAACTTCCTGCCCCGCAAGCCGGATTCGCGCCTGCCGCGGTGCAATTCGCTCAAGGACGATGATCCGGGACAGGCACGGCGCAATTCGCGCCGGGTCGATGTCGTCGCGGCGAGGCACGTCAGATCCGCCGCCGATCTCGCGCCAGTAGGCCAGAAGGCCATCGCGATCCCTGTCGGCACGTCCAACGCGCCGGTCCTTGAGGTCGATGATGGTGTCGCTGCTGTTCATGCTGCCATCTTCCTGTTCTCGTGCGGAGAGGGTCGGCCGGGTCGGCCTTGAAATCACCGCGTTCACCTTTGATTAAGGAAATAGCATGGCAGTCGTCGAAAATCTGCTTCAATTTGCTTAGAAGGTTAATGGTATGACGATGTCGATGACCGGCTTCGCGAGCGCCACGGGCGGCACACCCGGCTGGAACTGGTCGTGGGAGTTGCGCGGAGTGAACGCCAGGGGCCTCGACCTGCGGCTGCGGGTGCCCGACTGGATCAGTGGCCTCGAGCCCGCTCTCCGCGCGCGGCTTCAAGCAGCGTTTTCGCGGGGCAGCGTTACCTTATCACTGCGCCTGACGCGCGAAGGCGCGGCCGAGGGCGTAGACGCCGCTTCTATCGAACGTGCGCTGCTTCAACTGAAGGCGGTCGAACAGATCGCAGCGCGCCAGGGGCGGCAACTTGCCGCGCTGACGGCGGCCGATGTGCTGGCGCTGCGAGGCCAAAGCGAACCGCTGGCGGATGAAGCCATGTCGGTGCTGGCCGACTCGCTTCTCGCGCAATTCGATGCCGGGATCCTGCCCGCCTTCCTCGAGACTCGCGCGACCGAGGGGCGGGCGCTCGACCCGATCCTGATGCAGCGGCTGGACGAGATCGCCGATCTCGTCTCGCGCGCGCAGGAGGCCGCCACCGCCCGGCAGGAGTCGCAGGGCGACCACCTGCGCGCTGCGATCGACCGCGTGACCGCCGAGGTCACCATCGACGAGGGGCGGCTTGCGCAAGAGCTGGCGCTGCTCGCCGTCAAGCAGGACATCACCGAAGAACTCGACCGGCTGCGGGCTCATGTCGACACGGCGAAGGCGCTTGTTCGGGGGCAGGGGCCAAAGGGGCGCAAGCTCGACTTCCTGATGCAGGAGTTCAACCGCGAGGCCAACACGCTCTGCTCGAAGTCGCAGGACGCCAGCCTGACCGTGGTCGGCCTTGACCTCAAAAGCGTGATAGATCAACTCCGCGAGCAAGTTCAGAACGTGGAGTGAGCCCTTGCCCGAAACCCGACGCGGCCTGCTGATCATCCTTTCGTCGCCCTCGGGCGCGGGCAAGTCCACGTTGGCCAAGCGGCTCATGGCCTGGGACTCCAGCCTGTCATTCTCGGTTTCGGCCACGACGCGCTCGCCCCGGGACGGCGAGGTGGATGGCGCCGACTACATCTTTGTGTCGGACGCGGACTTCAAGCACGCGGTCGCCGAAGGCGAGATGCTGGAGCACGCTCACGTCTTCGGCAATTTCTACGGTTCGCCCAAGGCGCCCGTCTCCGAAGCGATCCGGCAGGGCCGCGACGTGCTCTTCGACATCGATTGGCAGGGTGCGCAGCAGATCCGCAATTCGGAACTAGGCCTGCATACGCTGTCGATCTTTCTTCTGCCGCCCTCGATCCCCGAACTGCGCCGGCGGCTCGAGACTCGGGCCAAGGACACGCCAGAGACGATCGCCAAGCGGATGCAGAAAAGCTGGGACGAAATCAGCCACTGGGACGGCTACGATTTCGTGCTGGTGAACGATGATCTCGACGAGACAGAGGACCGTCTCAAGTCCATCATCACGGCACAACGGCTGCGTCGGTCGCAGCAGCCGGGATTGACCGAGCATGTTCGGAAGCTGCAGCAGGAGTTCGAGGAGACGACATGATCTACGACCTGGGTGGCGATACGCCGATGTTGGGGGAAGGCGTCTGGGTGGCCCCCGATGCTAACGTGATCGGCAGGATCAATCTGCGCGCCAGGACCTCGGTCTGGTTCGGCGCCA
>NZ_JBELKF010000119.1:0-7333 GCF_042089775.1 Palleronia sp. | reverse complement strand
AGGAGCGAAGGGTGGCACGGCGGGCGCGGCGTTGTTCGTGGCTCAGCATCGCTTCAATTAATGGTAATCTCTTGGCCTTAGCAAGAAAACCCGCTGCACTCGACCAGAGCATCGAGGGTCGCCGCGTTTCCCGACAGCCCTACCTAGAACGAAGATCGCCGCCGGAATGACCGGCGGCGATTTTTTCTTCATGATTTTTTCTTCATCAAGCTGTTCCGAAGGTCACCCGATCAGGCCGCCCCCCTTCACACCGTGTTCGGCATAGTGCCGCTCGAGCCGTTGCAGACCGATGCGCAGCACGATCTTGCCCGATCGCGCGGCCCAACCCATCCGCTGCTCGACCGTTTCCAGCCCTTCGAGCTTGCAGCACACGCGCAGCACCACGTCCCCGAGACCCGGCCCAAGATCGGCGAGCGCGGCAGAAACCCGCGCCAGCGCGCCCTCGGACCCGCGCGCATTGACATTGCCCTGGGCGGAGCCGGTCAGCAGGCTCTCCCAGCCGCCATCGGGGATGCCGGCCATCGCGGCAATCTCGAAATCCTCGCGCAACCGCTCGCCGGCACGGACTTCGCCGTCGCCCAGGAACTTCTCGCCCGACTTGTCCTTGCGCCGCGCCAGCATGACCAGCGGGCTTTCGGCGGCATAGCGGGTCCGCCTGTCCGGGGTATCGTCGTCTTGCACCGCACGGGCAGACGCGTTCTCGGCCTGCGCAACGTAGGCTTTCAGAGCCGTGCGGCCGTTGCCGGTGATCCGGTAGCGAAGGACGCGACCCGATCCGCCCGAGGCAATCCACTCCCGCAGCGCCATGGCTTCGGCGATTGCGCTCGCCACCGTGCCGGTGCGCAACGTCTCGCCGCCCGGAACCTCGCGGACGATGACCGCCATTTCCATGCCTTCGGCAACCGCGAGGCAGGCTCCTTGTTCGGTCAGGCGACGCAGGACGCGTTCGGCCTCCCTGTCGAACTCCTCTGACGACGGAAAGGCGTCCGCGTGTGTCATCGCATTCATGTCCCGTTTCCCTTCGAGCGGTCCAGCGACCCGCGGAGCGGTCCGGATGCGCCCGAGCCGCGTCAAAGCCCTGTCAATCAGAGGATCGTCCCGCCGTGCCTCGCAGCGCCTGACTTGGCGCAGGACGGTCGAGGGATGGCACCCGGCCTTACGGGCCAGGGACCGGATCGACCGGCCCTCGACGACATGCGCGAGATAGGTCCGCACATGGCCGGGAATCCAGGCGTCGTGGCAGGCGTTTGCCGTCTGCTTCGGGTGTACCCCCATCACTCGACCTCCGATCCTAATTAATCTGATCCACAGAAGAATCGCTGAGTACTAATCAACGTCTACTGTTGACGTTCTGTTAACGACATTAGCCGTCGAAGGCATATGGCCCACGAAATACTAAGCCCAACCTGCGCATCCGCGCGCTACTTGTTCCGATCGCGCAACAATAAGTTGTCTCATGGCAGACACATTCCCGCCAGATTCGGGAGTTACACATGTCGATCTTCGAACGAACCCTCTCACAGCTCCGCCGTCCGCGCCTGCTCGTGCAGGCCGCGCGCCACGGGCTTACATGCTATGATCGCGACTCGGTCCTGTCGCGAATCCTGAAGGGCGTCGCGCCCGGGCCAGGCACCGCCAGCTTCGACCTGCTGACTCGGGCCGAGCGCGCGCTGGATGATGCGCGGCGCAGGGGGGATGCCGGGTATTCCGCCGCCGGCCACGTGGAGGCGCTGACGGCGCTGATTGCCGAGGCGCGCCTCCTGTTGGGCGTGGGGCGGCTCAGTTGAAGGCGTCGGGCATCTCGGCCTTGCGCCGCGCGACATAATCTTCGAGCCGGCCGGAGATCTCGGGGTCGAGAAAAGGCTGCTGGTAGTCCGCCAGCATCTTCTCGACCCGCACCTCGGCCAGGGCGGCGGTATCGCGGCCGCCCTCGTCCGCCCAGGTCTCATAGGGCTTGTAGTCCAGGACCTGCGAGCGCCAGAACGCGCCCTTGAAGTTGGCCTGCGTGTGCGCGCAGCCAAGGAAGTGGCCGCCCGGCCCCACCTCGCGCAGCGCGTCCATCGCTTGCCCGGTCTCGCTCATGTCGACGCCACCTGCCAGCGTGTGCAGCACGCCCAGCTGGTCAGCGTCAGTCACGAACTTCTCGAGCGACGCGACCAGACCGCCTTCCAGCCACCCAGCCGCGTGCAGCATGAAATTCACGCCCGACAGCAGGCCCATGTTCAACGAGTTCGATGTCTCATACGCCGCCTGCGCATCGGGCAGTTTTGATCCCGTGAACGCCCCCGCCGAACGATACGGCAACCCCAGCCGCCGCATCAACTGCCCAGCGCCGTAGGTGATCAGCGCCGCTTCGGGCGTCCCGAAGGTCGGCGCGCCCGAGTTCATGTCGATCGAGGTCACGAAGGCACCAGCAATGACCGGCGCACCCTTGCGGCAGAGCTGGCTATACGCGACGCCCGCCATCACTTCCGCCAGAACCTGCGTCAGCGTCCCCGCCACAGTGACCGGCGCCATCGCTCCGCCCACGATGAACGGAGACACGATGCACGCCTGGTTCGCCTGAGCGTAGATCTCGAGCGCGCCCATCATCGTGGCGTCGAAGGTCAGCGGCGAGTTGATGTTGATGAGCGAGGTCATCACCGTGTTCTCGGCCACGAACTCCTTGCCGAAGAGGATCTCGCACATCTCGACCGAATCGGCGGCGCGGCTGGGTTCGGTCACCGATCCCATGAACGGCTTGTCGGACAGCGTCATGTGCGCCATCAGCATGTCGAAATGCCGTTTGTTCACCGGGATGTCGGTCGGCTCGCAGACCGTGCCCCCCGAATGGTGCATCCACTTCGACATGTAGGCGAGCTTCACGAAGCTGCGGAAATCCTCGATCGTGGCATAGCGCCGCCCCAGTTGGCGATCGCGCACGAAGGGCGGGCCGTAGACCGGCGCGAGGACCAAGTTGCGTCCGCCGATCTCGACCGACCGCTCGGGATTGCGCGCGTGCTGCGTGAACTGCGCTGGCGCGGTCGAACACAGCTGACGGGCGAGCCCCTTCGGGATGCGCACCCGTTCGCCCTGCACGTCCGCTCCTGCCTCGCGCCACCGGTCGAGCGCGGCCGGATTCTC
Source organism: Palleronia sp. (assembly GCF_042089775.1). Lineage (NCBI taxonomy): Bacteria > Pseudomonadati > Pseudomonadota > Alphaproteobacteria > Rhodobacterales > Roseobacteraceae > Palleronia > Palleronia sp. Next base: position 4,210 of record NZ_JBELKF010000119.1, on the reverse strand, counting down.
GGTAAAGACGACGCCGATTTCCTCGAGCACCGTCTCGGCATTCGCCTCGATGATCTCGAGCGCGGCCTCATCCAGCATTTCAAGGTTCGGGATGTTGCGCTCGATATAGCGTGCGGCCTCGATCACAACGGCGGTGCGCTCGGCCCGCCGCGCGGCGCCGCCCCCCGTGCCCCTGCCGCGCTTGCGTGTCGCCGTGTCGGACATGATCGCACCCCTGAAGTTCGCTTCCGGCCTTCCTAGCGTGCCACAACCCGCCCGCGCGGCCCGTTTGCGCCGCCTGACGCCGAAAACCGACATGTCGGCGCCCTGCCCCGCACCGGCGCACAGAATCCGTTCGTTTTGCCCGAATTCGCGCTCGTGCATTCGCGTGATAAGTGACGCAACGTAAAGTTACCGCGCCTCATCCAGACAGGAGCTACCGAATGACGACCTTGAACCGCTACGCCCCGCAAGCGCTCAGCGTCTTGTGAATCGTGTCTGCGCTGATCTTCTTCGTGCACGGAACGCAGAAGATCCTGGGCTTTCCGGCCTCGGACATGAACCCGGCGGCCTTCAGCCTGCCGTGGATCGCGGGCATCCTGGAACTCGCCGGCGGCGCGCTCCTGATCGTCGGGCTGTTCTCCCGGCCGGTCGCCTTCGTGCTGTCGGGGCTGATGGCGTGCGCCTACTGGATCGCCCACGCGCCGCAATCGGCGTACCCCACACTCAACGGCGGCGACGCGGCGATCCTCTATTGCTTCGTCTTTCTCTACATCTTCTTCGCAGGCCCGGGGCCGTGGAGCGTCGGCGCGCTGCGCAGTCGCACGACATCGGTTGCCTACGCCTGAAGAACGGCCCGCCGCCTCGCGACGGCGGGCAGATATTACCGCGTATAGACGACCACTGTCGGAATATCGGTCAGCCCGACCCCAAGTGCCTGCATCGCCGACGGAGACAGTGTTGCGGCGGCAGTCGCGGGCCGAAGCTCGACCTCGGCCGTCTGCCCGGTCGAAGCGACCTCCACCCGCCCCGGCTGGGCCGACGACACCAGAGACGTAGCAAGCCAGGTGCCCGGAACGCTCACGTCGCCCAGTGACGCCGTCACCTCGCCCAGCCGCTGCGATCCGCCTACCGGCGTAGGGCCCGCCGCCTCGCCCTCTTCTTCCGCGGCGGCATCAGTGACCTCGGGCCCTGGCGCGGTCGTCGGCGCCATTGAAGACGCTGGCTGCGGCGGCTGGGACCCGCGGACCTCACCAGATGAGATTTGCGAACAGGCGCCAAGAAGGGCCAGCGCGGCGGCGGAAAGGGGAATGAAGCGTATCATGGTGAAAGCCTGCACCATCCCGCCCCGGGCCACAACGACGGACTGCCCCTTGTTGCCCCCCCGGCTGCGCCATAGGTTCCACCGCATGACCGAGCCTCTCATCGACCCGTTCCAGCGCGCGATCTCGTATCTGCGCGTCTCCGTCACCGACCGCTGCGACTTTCGCTGCGTCTACTGCATGGCCGAGAACATGCAGTTCCTGCCCAAGAAGGAGCTGCTGACGCTGGAAGAACTCGACCGCATGTGCTCGACCTTCGTCGGCCTCGGGGTGCGCAAGCTAAGGATCACCGGCGGTGAACCGCTCGTCCGGCGCGAGATCATGACGTTCTTCCGCGCGATGGGCCGGCACCTTGAGTCGGGAGCACTGCAAGAGCTGACGCTGACGACGAACGGCTCGCAGCTCGCGCGGTTTGCGCAGGACCTCCATGACGCCGGGGTGCGGCGGGTGAACGTGTCGCTCGACACGCTGGACGAGGCCAAGTTCGCCCGTGTCACCCGCTGGGGCCGCCTGCCGCAGGTTCTGAAGGGGATCGACGCGGCACAGGCCGCCGGTTTGCGGGTCAAGATCAACACGGTTGCCCTCAAGGGCTTCAACGAGGACGAGCTGCACACCCTCGTCGACTGGTGCGCCGAGCGGGACATGGACCTGACCTTCATTGAAGTCATGCCGATGGGCGACCTTGGCGCAGAAGATCGCGTCGGGCAGTTCTGGTCGCTGAAGGACGTGCGCGCCCGTCTGGCCGAGCGCTTTACCGTGACCGGACTGACCAAACGCACCGGCGGTCCGGCCCGCTATGTCCGCTTGGGCGAGACGGGGCAGGAGATCGGGTTCATCACGCCTCTGAGCCACAATTTCTGCGAAAGCTGCAATCGGGTCCGGCTCACCTGCACGGGCGAGCTCTACATGTGCCTCGGCCAAGAGGACATGGCCGACCTGCGCACGCCGCTCCGCGCGTCCGAAGACAACCGCGCACTGGAACAGGCGATCCGCGCGGCAATCTCGCTGAAGCCCAAGGGCCACGATTTCGACTATTCCCGGCAGGAAGCCGGCGGGCAGATGTCCCGCCACATGAGCCACACGGGCGGCTGACGGTCCGATGGCAAGGCGGTCGATCTGGCTGAGCCTCGTGGGCTGGGGCGAGCGCGCGCTCTGGCTCGTGATCCGCAAAAGGACCGAGCGGCGCTACGTCGAAAAGGGCGGCGACCCAGGCCGCTGGCCCGAACGGCTGGGACAAGGCGACCCGGAGCCGGAAGGACCGGTGATCTGGGTCCATGCCGTCAGCGTGGGCGAGATGATGTCGGCCCTTCCCCTCATCGAGGCCTTGCTGGCCGCCCGCCCCGACGCCCGGGTGCTTCTGACGACGACGACCGCGTCCTCGGCATCATTGGCCTCGATGCGCCTGCCGGACCGGGCGGTGCACCGCTTCGCTCCCGTGGACGATCCGGGCGCGGTGACGCGATTCCTGACCCAGTGGAAACCCGAACGGGCGATCTTCCTCGAAAGCGAGCTGTGGCCCAGCCAGATTGCGGCGCTTGACCGGCGGCGCATTCCGTTGGCCGTGGTCTCTGCACGGCTGACCGAGCAAACGGCGCGGAAATGGGGTCGCGCGCCCGGCCTTGCCCGCGCCGTGTTCGGCCGGATCACGCTACTACTTGCACAGGATGCCGCGACGGCGGAACGCGCGCGCGCGCTTGGCGCCCTGAACGTCGAGGTCGCTGGATCGCTGAAAGCCGCCGCCGCACCCCTACCGGTGGACGAGGCGGAACGCGCCGCCTTCGCCGCCCGCATCGGCGACCGCCCCGTCTGGGTCGCGGCCTCGACGCATCCGGGCGAGGAAAAGCTGGTGGCCGAGGCCCACGCCATCTTGCGCCGGACGCATCCCGACGCGCTTCTCATCCTCGTCCCCCGCCATGCCGAACGCGGCGCAGAGCTAGAGGAAACCCTCGCCCGCTGGCGGCCCCGCCTGCGCAGCCGCGGCGCCCCGCCTGTCGGCGACCTCTATATCGCCGATACGTATGGCGAGATGGGGCTGTGGTTTTCCCTCGCGCGGACGGTCTTCCTCGGCGGCTCGCTGGTCGAGGGGATCGGCGGCCACAACCCCCTGGAACCCGCCGCCTTCGCCTGCCGTATCCTCACCGGCCCCCACACGGCAAATGCCGAGACCGACCTGACCGCACTCGGCCCCATCGTTACGCGCGTGCGCACCCCGTCCGAGATTGCGGCCGCGGCGGCCGAGAGCATCGGCCCGCACCGCACCGAAACCGTCGGCACCGGCCCCACGGCAGACCTTGCCCGCGCTATCGCCGGCGCCTGCCTCGCGCTCTGAGCCCCTCGACAACGCGCCCCGCGCCGGGCACATCATTCCCATGCCCGAGCTCTTTGTCACGAACTACAACGCGCGGTTCACCGGGGTCTCCTCGACCGCCCAACGCATGGCAGTGCACCACCTGGCGCGCTACGACCTCGCGCTCGTCGGCCATCCGCTGCCCGGCCTGCCCGACCCGATCTCCCCGCGTGCCGCGCGCCGCCTCAGCCGGACGCCGCCGCCGGGGCGCCCCTTCGCGATCTGGCACGTCCGCCGCGACCCCGAGATGATCTCGGCCCTCTACGCCCGAGACGTCCTGCGCCTGCCGATCCGCACCGTCTTCACCTCGGCCGCCAAGCACCGGCACGGCGCCTTCCCCCGCTGGCTGATCGGCCGGATGGACGCGGTGATCGCCACCTCGCCGGACGCGGCTAGGTTCTTCCCCGATGTTGCAGCGACACTGCCGCATGGAGTCGACGTAGACGCTTATCGGCCTGCCGCCGACCGCCGCGCCGCGTGGGAGAGGCTCGGCTATGGCGGCACCCACGGCGTCGCCATCGTCGGGCGGGTCCGGTCGTCGAAGGGAACGGACGTCTTCGTG
>NZ_JBELKF010000030.1:0-40092 GCF_042089775.1 Palleronia sp. | reverse complement strand
GATACTCATCGCCACGCGTGCCGTGGTTGCGACGGCCGCGCTCGCCAGCACGGCCTCGGGCGCGCAGGACGAGCCCGGCAGCGACGCGCCGCGACATGGCCGCTCGGCCCGGTGGACCGTGGATGCAGCGACAACCGTGCCGGCCCCCGGCGTCGGCATGTGGCGCGCGAAGGCCGCCCACGGCAGAACCGCGAGGCACAGAAGGGACAGGAACACCGGGCGCAAGATCGTCATGCGCGCTCTGTGCGCGCGCGCGACGCGTGTGAAGCCCCCCTGCCCGCTCACGGGTGCGTGGTCGCCGGAAATTCGCGGTTTTTATAGGCGTTGAGCGCACGTTCGCGCCCTTCCTTCGGGTCGACGACGGGCTTTTCCGGATAGGGATCGTCCGGCGACATCTGCCAGCTTCGCGGAATCGCGTCAAAAAACGCGCGAGCCGGCCCGGGCGGATCGTCGGACAGCTCGGCGATGAAACGCGTCACGTAGGTGCGGTCCTTGTCGAACTTGTCGAGCTGCGTGACCGGGTTGAAGACGCGGAAGTAGGGCGCGGCGTCAGGTCCCGACCCGCTTGCCCATTGCCAGCCCAGCGCGTTCGACGCCGGGTCCCAGTCAACCAGCGTGTCCTCAAACCAGCGACTGCCGATCCGCCAGTGGCTCATCAGGTGCTTGGTCAGGTAGCTGGCGGCAATCATGCGGCTACGGTTGTGCATCCTGCCCGTCACGTAGAGCTCGCGCATGGCCGCATCGACAAAGCGGATGCCCGTGCGGCCGCGCTTCCACGCGGTCACCTCTGCCACCCGCTCGTCTTCGTTCCAGGGGAAGCTGTCCCACTCGCGCCGCCAGTTTTCGGTCAACAGGTGCGGCGTGTGGTAGAGGAGGTGGTAGGCAAAGTCGCGCCACGCCAGTTCCTGCAACCAGGTCTCAGCGCCCGCCTCGCCCCGGCTGGCGGCGCGAAGGCCGGCGTGCCAGCAGGCGCGGATCGAGATTTCGCCATAGGTCAGGCTTTCGGACAGGCCGCTGGTCCCCTCGATGCCGGGCAGATCGCGTGCGCGGCCATAGGCGCCGATCCGGCCATCCGCGAAGGCGGTAAGGCGGGCTTGCGCGGCCTCTTCGCCCAAGGTCAGCCAGGGCCGGACCACCACGGCGCCGCGGTCCATCGCGGCACCCATGTTCCAGTCTTCGATCCTGTCGCTGTCGGGCCACGTCTGCGGCGTGCGCAGCGCGGTCCGCGCTGACGTCGGATGCGGCACGTCCCGGTCCTTCACCGCGCGCCAGTAGGGGGTGAAGACCTTGTAGTAGCCGCCTTGCTTCGTCTCGACCGTCCAAGGCTCGAACAGGACGTGTCCGGGCATGCTGCCTGCGTCGATGCCCCGGCCCGTCAGCGTCGATTTCACGCCCTCGTCCCGCTCGATCGAGGGCGGGTCGTAGGCGCGCGTCCACCAGACGGCGCCGGCGCCCGTCTCGGCCGCCAATGCGTCAAGCACCGTTTGCGCCGTGCCCCGCCGCAGGATCAGGCGCGAGCCGATGGCCTCGAGCCGCTCGGCAAGATGCCTGATCCCAAGCCCCAGTCGCCATTTCGGGGCCGCACCGTGACTTTCGATCACCTCGTCCAGCACGAAGACAGGGATCACCGGCCGTCCGCTGTCGGCGGCGCGGTGGAGCACTGGGTTGTCGGTCAGCCGCAGGTCTCGGCGCACCCACCAGATGACAGGAGAGCTTTCGTCGGTCATGCGGCCCGAGATAGGCCGCGCGCCTCTGGAAACGAGAAAGGGCCGGCGCAAAGGCCGGCCCTTCTTCGCCGCGGACGCGTGTCTCTAGCCGCGCGGTTCGGACTTCAACCCGCGGTAGGTCGAGTAGCACAGCACCAGCAGCACGATGGTAAAGAAGATACCCGTCGCATTCACCATCGCCTGCAGCGCCGTCAGGCCGCCGCCCACCAATAGAACGATGGCCACGACGCCCTCGGTCACGGCCCAGAAAACCCGCTGCGCCGTCGGCGCCTCGGTCTTGCCGCCCGCGGTGATGGTGTCGATCACCAACGACCCCGAGTCCGACGAGGTGATGAAGAACACCAGCACCAGGATGATCGCCAGGGTCGAGGTCAGCGCGGTGAGGGGCAGCGCGCCCAGCATCGCGAACATCGCGAGCGCGTCGTTGTAGTTGGCGATGACATTTTCGTAGACGCCCGAGTCCTGGCCCATCTGAATCACCTGATGGATCGCCGAACCACCGAACGTCGCCATCCAGAACACCGACACGAGGCTGGGGATCAGGATCACGCAGGTGACGAACTCGCGCACCGTCCGGCCCCGGCTGACCCGCGCGATGAACATTCCGACGAAGGGCGACCAGCTGATCCACCACGCCCAGTAGAACGCCGTCCAGCTTTCGCGGAAGCTGTCGTCGTCACGGCCAAACGGGTTCGACAGAGGCACGACGTCGCCCAGATAGGTCACGAGGCCAATCCCGGCATCCTGAAGGATCGCCAGGGTCGGGCCGGTGACGAACACGAACAGCAGCAGCAGCCCCGCCAGGCACATGTTGACGTTCGAAAGAACCTTCACGCCGCCCTCAAGTCCCCGCACGACCGAAATCAACGCCACGGCTGTCACGCAGGCGATCACGATGATCTGCGTGTTCAGCGTGTTCGGCACGCCGTAGACGTAGTTCATGCCGGCCGTCGCCTGCTGCGCCCCCAGACCCAGTGATGTGGTCAGGCCGAAGAGCGTGGCGAACACGGCGATGATGTCGATGGCATGGCCGGGCCACCCCCAGACGCGGTCGCCCAACAGCGGGTAGAAGGCCGACCGGATCGAAAGCGGTAGCTGCTTGTTGTAGGTGAACAGCGCCAGGGCCAGCGCGACGACGGCATAGATCGACCACGGATGCAGCGCCCAGTGGAAGATCGTCGCCGAGAGGCCGTGCGCACGGGCAGCGGCGACCTGATCGAGCTGAAGTACCCCGTCCTGGTAGGGGCCCTGAAGGCCCAAAGGTGCCGAGACCTGCATGTGGTAGACCGGCTCGAGCACGCCGAAGAACATCAGCCCGATCCCCATGCCCGCGGCAAAGAGCATCGCGAACCAGGACATGTAGCCGTAGTCAGGTTTCGCGTCAGCGCCGCCCAGGCGGACCCTTCCCAACGGCGAGATGGCGACGCCGAGGCAGAAGACGACGAAGACGTTGGCGGCGGCAAGGAAGAACCAGTCGAACGTCGTCGTAACGAAGGTGAAGAGCCAGTTGAACACGCCGGACGCGGTGTCCTGGAAGATCAGCGTCACCAGCACGAAGGCCACAACCGTCAGCGAAGAGATCAGGAAGACGGGGTTGTGAATGTCGAACTGCAGCGCTCCGACGCTGCCTTGCACGTTATCTTGGCCGACGGTGTAATCCGTATCGATCGTGTTGACCGCACCGTCCGGCGTCGGGATGTCGATCCCGCCCGGGTCGTCTGTCATCGCCTTATATCCCTCTGTTTCGTGGTATCTGCGAGCTGGTCACGTACCTGTTAGCCGGTGACTTAGCACCATGTGGGACTACTTCCAAACCCTGCTGCGGGAAGACCCGGACGCAAAGGACACATTAGGGGCGCTCCTTGAACCTGGAGGGCAGGACCTGCATCTCCGCCGACGCGGCGCGAGGCGCACGGTGCGACCGGCTGCTGAGGTTGCGGCCGACACGCCCGAGCGCAGCGCACAGGTTAAAGCACCGACGCCATCAACACCTGCGCCCGCCTCGCCTGCCACACGGCGGGAAGATTTCGCTGTCCCGCCCATCCAAACGCCTTGAAGACGTGCGGGCAGGCGCCTAAATCTACGGTGTCCCGCAAGGGACTATGGACATAAACGCGCATGTAATAAGCGGATCGGACCCGGGGGCGGTACCCGGCGGCTCCACCAAATCACCTTTCATTGGGGTGCATGGGGCCGAAATAGGATCGACGGACGTCTAAAGATGTTGCTTTGTCTCGGTGAGGTACCACCGTTATCGGTCCGGAAAAGTACAATTGCCAATGACAATCGTGCTCCGGTTGCGGTTGCCGCTTAAGCGGTAACTAGACCGAAATCTAAGCCCTTGCCCCTAGCAGGGTAAGGCGGGGTTCGCAGGCACCTGGCAACAGAAGCCTGCACTTCATGCCTTTACGTCTTGTTCATCCTCCCGTGCGACATCCGCAGTCGGTCAGAGGTCAGTCACATGACGCATGAAGAGTTCATCCTCCATTTCTACGAGACGATCTGGACATGCGGCGACGTTGCGGCGGTCGACGATTTCTTCGCGCCTTCGGCCAAGCTCGGCGGGATCGCCTACGACATGGCGCTGAAGCCCGAGGACTTCGTGGTCTTTGCGCAGAGCCTCCTGATGCTGATCGAGCAGCCGCGGTTCGAAATCCTGCGCACCGTTTCGGAAGAGGACATGGTTTCCGCCCTGATCAGGTGCACCGGCATCAGCGCCCGCACTGGAAAGGCCGCCGCGATCACGGCCCAGGTCATGATGCGATTCGAGAACGGCAAAATCGCCGAAGCGTATAATCACTTCGACATGCTCGGGCTTTTCATTTCGCTCGACCTGATGCCGGCCAACGTGCTCGAGCGAATGCTAGCGGCCGAACCGCTGCGCTGATCCCACGCGATCCACAGTCGCGGGAAAATCGCCAGCCCGGCCTTCGGCACCGGGCTTGAACCGCCTGAGCGGCCCTTCGCCGGACCGACGGTTTCGATTTGGAGACCGCGGCACCCAAGGGCGTCATCAGTGTCGCGATGGGCATGTGACGCGCCGAGCACCTGCGGTCCTCCGACCCAGTCCCGCCCCAAGCCTGTGTCGACCCGGCCCGCCCGCTCCGCGAGTGCAGGCAATTGCGCCACTTCTCCGGCATATCTCCCGCAGATCTTCGCCGGCCGCCCACGAGTAGCCGGGGCCGCCGATATTACGGCGCAGCTTGACCCGGTGCCCCTGTGCGCGGGCCGAGCATCACCGCCGTTCCTAGATCGGGCCGAGTTGGGAGAGTCTAGCTGTAAAGCAGCGACCGGCCGTTTCTGAACAGGTGCACGCGCGAGGGATCGGCCGACAGCCGCACCTCGCGCCCGCGCAGGTTCTGGTGAACGCCTTGGAGCTTGGCGATCACCGCAGCATGGCCCTTCTCCATATCCTCGGCCGAGGCATCGCCGGTCTCGAAATACAGAAGCGTTACCTCTCCGAGCGCCTCGACGATGTCAACCTTGCCTTCGAAGATGTAGTCGCCGGCCTCGGCCTCAGCGAAATCCTCGGGCCGGACGCCAACCTTCACCTCAGCGCCCTTGTCGCTTTCGGTGGTTGGATAGTGCGAAACCGCCGTGCCGCCGCCGTCCATCCGCACCACGGTACGCTCGCCGGTTTCGACGATCTCGCCCGGCAAAAGGTTCATGGCGGGCGAGCCGATGAACTGCGCGACGAACTCGTTCTCGGGCTTTTCGTAAAGCTCCAGCGGTGTGCCCACTTGGCTGATCCCCCCGCCCGCGAGCACGACGATCCGCGTCGCCAGAGTCATTGCCTCGATCTGGTCGTGGGTCACGTAGATCATGGTCGAGTCGGGCATCTGCTCTTTCAGCTGCGCGATCTCGATCCGGGTGGCCACCCGCAGCGCCGCGTCGAGGTTCGACAGCGGCTCGTCGAACAGATAGACCTTCGGATCGCGCACGATGGCCCGGCCGATCGCCACGCGCTGGCGCTGACCGCCCGACAGCGCCCGGGGCAGACGGTCCAGATAGGGGCCGAGTTGCAGGATCTTGGCCGCGTTCTCGATCCGCTCGTTGATCTCGTCCTTCGACTTCTTGGCGATCTTCAGCGAGAACGCCATGTTGTCGCGCACCGTCATGTGCGGGTACAGGGCATAGCTTTGGAACACCATCGCGATGCCCCGCTGCGACGGCGGCACGTCGTTGACCACCTGCCCGTCGATCTCGAGCGTTCCGGAGGTGATCTTCTCGAGCCCCGCAATCATGCGCAAGAGCGTGGACTTGCCGCAGCCCGAGGGGCCGACGAAGACGATCAACTCGCCCTTCCCGATCTCGAGATTGATGTGCTCGAGCACCCTTACGCTGCCATAGGCCTTGGCGACGTCCTTCAGCTTCAGGTCAGCCATCCGTACCCTCCCGTCAATTTTCGTCCACGCACACGGCGAACGCGCCCTGGTAGGGGCCAATTTCCACTGTTCCGTCGGCGAACTCGGCCGCGAAGGGCGCATCGCTGCGCGGCGTCCAGCGCCCCTCGGGCAGCGCGACCGTCAGGGGCCCGCCGCTGAGGTTGTAGGCCACGAAGACCCGGCTGATCCCGTCGTCGCGGATCAGCACCAGTTGCACGTCGTCCGCCGCCAGAACGCTCAGGTCCCCCTTGGCGAGCGCCGGCAGCGTCTTTCGAAACGCGATGAACGCCCGGTAGAACGTCAGCGTCGAGCCAAGGTCCCGCTCCTGCACCGACACCGCCCGGTCCAGATGCTCGACCGCCATCGGCAGCCACGGCCGCTCGTCCGAGAAGCCTCCGTTATGGTCCTGTGTCCACGGCATCGGTGTGCGGCAGCCGTCGCGGCCCTTGAACTTGGGCCAGAACCGCTTGCCATATGGGTCCTGCAGATCCTCGTACGGCACGTAGGCCTCGGTCAAGCCAAGCTCTTCGCCCTGGTACAGCGTCACCGTACCCTTCAGCGTCATCAGGATTGCCGCATACAGCTTGCGCTGCATCTCGTTCATGGAAAAGCGCGAGGCCCAGCGTTCGACATCGTGGTTCGAGAAGGCCCAGCACGCCCAGCCTTCGGTGACGATCCGGTCAAAACGCTCAAGCACCTCCTTGACCCGCGAGCCCGAGGGATAGACCGTCGAGAGGAAGTCGAAATCATAGGCCATGTGCAGCCGGCCGTTCGACGTGTACTCGCGCTGCGTCTCCATTCCACGCTGGCTTTCGCCGATCTCGCCGACGCTGGTGATCGCCGGGTACTCATCCATGACCGCCCGCAGACGTTGCAGGAACAGAAGGTTATCGGGCTGGGTCTTGTCGTAGAGGTGATCCTGAAAGTTGTAGGGATTCACCGAGGGCGCGGTGTTCTCGTTGCGATGCTCGGGCGGCAGGGGCGGGTTATCGCGCAACTCCTTGTCATGGAAATAGAAGTTCACGACGTCCAGCCGGAAGCCGTCCACCCCCTTGTCCAGCCACTAGCGCGCGACGTTCAGAAGCTCTTCCTGGACTGCCTGGCAATGGAAGTTGAGGTCGGGCTGGTCGATCAGGAAGTTGTGCAGGTAATACTGCATCCGTCCGCCTTCCCACTCCCACGCCGAGCCGCCGAAGATCGACAGCCAGTTGTTGGGCGGCGCGCCATCGGGCTTGGGATCGGCCCAGACGTACCAGTCGGCCTTGGGGTTGTCCCGGCTCTGCCGACTCTCCTTGAACCAGCGATGCTCGGACGAGGTGTGGCTGAGCACCAGGTCGATCAGCACCCGGATGCCCAGCGAATGGGCGCGGTGGATCAACGCGTCGAAATCGCCCATCGAGCCGAACAGCGGATCGACCTCGCGAAAGCTCGATATGTCATAGCCGAAATCCCGCATGGGCGAGCGGAAGAACGGCGAGATCCAGATCGCGTCCACTCCCAGCTTCTGCAGGTAGTCCATCCGATGGATGATGCCCGACAGGTCCCCTACCCCGTCCTCGTTCGAGTCCTGGAACGAGCGAGGATAGATCTGGTAGATGACGGCGCCCCGCCACCAGTCGGGATCGTGCGGTCCGGCCTCGACGGGCCGTTCCGAAACTGCGTCCATGAACGCCATGAATTATTTCACCGAGCCTGCAAGAAGTCCGCGCACGAAAAAGCGCTGCATGGAAAAGAACACGATCAGCGGTACCGCGATCGACACGAAGGCCGCCGTCGCAAGGATGCCCCAGTCCCCCCCGCGCGAACCCAGCAGGTCGTCGGCGATCTTCACCGTCATCACCTTGCTCGCGTCATCGGACGGCAAGAACACCTTGGCGACCAGCAGGTCATTCCAGGTCCAGAGGAACTGGAAGATCGAGAACGCCGCAAGCGCCGGCAGCGACAGCGGCAGCACGATCTTCAGGAACAGCTGGAAATCCGTCGCGCCATCCACCTTGGCACATTCGATGATGTCACGCGGCAGGCCGGCCATGTAGTTTCTTAGCAGATACACCGCGAGCGGCATTCCGAAGGCCGTGTGGGCGAACCAGATGCCCATGAAGCTCTGCCCGATGCCGATGCGGACGTGCAGGTTCAGCATGGGCACCAACGCCAGCTGCAGGGGCACGACCAGCAGGCCCACGACAGCTGCGATCAGGATGCCCCGGCCGGGGAAGTCCATCCAGGCCAGCGCATAGGCCGCGAAGGCCGCGACCAGGATCGGGATGATCGTCGCGGGGATCGTCACCGTCAGCGTGTTGATGAAGGCGCGGTCCATGTTGTCCGCCGTCAGCACCTGGCGATAATTGGCCAGCGTAAAGCTCGGCGGGCTTTCAGCAGCGAAATAGATCCGCTGGCCTCGATCCGGCTCCTCGGGCGTGCGCCATTCGTAGGTGCCGTCGGGGTTGACGGTCAGCGTCTCGCCGTCGCCCAACTCGACGGTCGTGCCAGCCTCGAACTCGCCGGGGTTCACGCCGCGGGTGCCGAATGCCACGACCTCGCCGCCGCCCTCCGGAAAGAAGCTCTGCGCCTCGGGGTCGTCGTAGATGTTGCCGGTGACGACGAAGATGTCGCCCTCCTGCGTCGCCTCGGTCGCCGTGCGTCCGCGGGCGGTCAGTTCGACCGGGAACGGCGCGACCCACCAGCCGGACTCCGAGATCTGATCGCGATCGCGAAACGACGACACGAAAAGTCCGATGGTCGGGATGAGCCACAAGAGCACCAGCGCCAGCACCGACAGATGCGTGGCCCATGAGAGAGACGACTTCCGACCCGCGATATTATCCATCTCAGCGCATCTCCTTCCGCGCTTCGCGGATGTTCCAGAACATCACCGGAAGCACCACGATCATGATGACGAAGGCGATGGCGGTGGCGCGCCCGTCGTCGCGGAACATGAAATCCATCATGTACGAGGGCAGGATCTCGGTCCCGAAATTGCCGCCCGTCATGGTGTAGACGATGTCGAACACCTTGAGCACCAGAACCGTGATCGTCGTCCAGACCACCATGATCGTCGGCAGGATCTGCGGCACCTTGATCTTGAAGAAGATCTGGAACGGGTTGGCGCCGTCAAGGATCGCGGCCTCGATCGTCTCTTCCGGGATGCCGCGCAGGGCGGCCGAAAGGATCACCATGGCAAAGCCGGTCTGGATCCAGACGAGGATGATCATCAGGAAGAAGTTGTTCCAGAACGGGATCTGCATCACGTCGATCGGGTTCTCGAACCCCATGAAGGCGCGGACCGCGTTGATCAGGCCGATATCGGGGTCGTTGGCGTAGACGAACTTCCAGATCAGCGAGGCGCCCACGAAACTGATCGCCATCGGCATGAAGATCAGCGACTTGGCGATGTTGCCCCATGACAGCTGGTCCGTCAGCTGCGCCACGACAAGTCCGATGAAGGTCGATGCCGAGGGCACGAAAAGCACCCACAGCATGTTGTTCAGGAAGGCGGTCGTGAAATCGCCGCCCGCGAAAAGCAGCGCGTAATTGTCGAAGCCCACGAACGTGTCGGGGTTTCGTCCGTAAAGCGACCGGATGAACGATCCGATCACCGGATAGACCAGGTAAAGGCCCAGTACGAAAAGCGCCGGAAACAGGAACAGCCAGGGCCGCACCGCATTCGCGCGGTTGATGTTGCGCCCGATATTCTTGCCCTTGGCGGGAAAGATGACGCGGTCGAGGATCATGTTCGACAGGTAGAAATACCCGACGCATCCGCCGACCCCGATGATAATCGTGATCAGCCCCTGCAGGATCACAGGCATCGTATCGTCCCCTCCCGTGGCGCCCTTCCGGTTGAATCAGCTTTGCGCTGCCCGGTCTTATTTACAAGCACCGATCCGCCGATGGACCGGCGCGCACCGCAACTGATGCGCGCCGGCATGTCTCTTAGTTGGACAGCTGGTCCCAGCGGCTCTGGATCGCTTCGCCGGTGGCCTGGGCGTCCTGGCTGCCGGTCGTGAACTCGACCATCTGCGTCCAGAAGGCGCCCGCGCCGATCTCGCCCGGCATCAGGTCGGAGGCGTCGAAGCGGAACGTCGTCGCCTCGAGCAGGATGTCGTTCAGCGACCGCTGCGCGTCCGTCTCGAAGACCTCGGGATTGATCCCCGTGTGCGGCGACAGCAGACCGCCCTGGGCTGCCCAGATCTCGTGGGCGAGCGGGGTCTTCAGGAAATCGATGAAGCCGCGCGCGGTCTCGCTGTCGTTGGTGATCGCGAACATCGTGCCGGCGCCAAGGACCGGCTGTTCGATGTCGCCGTCTTCAGGCGCGGGGAAGTAGAAGAAATCCACGTCCGTGCCGACCTCGGTGCCTTCGGGGAAGAAGGTCGGGATGAAGGTCGCCGCCTTGTGCATGTAGCACTCGGGCGGGAACTGGAAGAGACCCGAGGGCGCATCGCGGAAGTCCGTCGTCGCCGCCGCCTCGCGGCCGCCATTCACGAAGCCATCCTGCAGGAAATAGCCGTATTCCTCGATCGCGTTCACGACCTCGGGGCTGTCGAAGGGCAGGTCGTTCGACACCCAGGCGTCGTACTGCTCGGGGGTGGCGGTGCGCAGCATCAGATCCTCGACCCAGTCCGTTGCGGGCCAGCCCGTCGCCGCGCCGGAACCCAGACCGATGCACCACGGCGTGACACCGTCATCGGCCATCTGCTGCGTCAGGTCCTTCAGGCCCTGATAGGTCTCGGGGACCTCGTAGCCGGCTTCCTCGAACTGCTCGGGGACGTACCAGACCAGCGATTTCACGTCGATCTTGTAGGGGAAGGCGAACAGATGCTCTTCGCCATCTTCGCCCTCGAAGGTAGCGAGATCCACCCACGAATCGCCGGCCGAGTAATTCTCGCGGATCCACTCCGCCGTCTCGGGCTCAAGCGGGGTGATCGCGCCGCGCTCGGCAAGGTCCGCCAGAAGGCCCGGCTGCGGGAACACGGCGATGTTCGGCGCCGAGTTCGCCTCGGTCGAGATCACGATGTCCTGCTCGAAGCTGTCCGAGCCCGAGTAGTTGACGCTGGCGCCGGTCGCATCCTCGAAATAGGCCACCACCGATTCCATCAATTCGGCGTCGGCACCCGTCCACGGGCCAGTGATATCGATGGACTGGCCCGAGTAGTCGTGATTCGAGGCAAATTCCTCAAGGCTCTCCCAGGTGAACGCGCCCTCGCCCTTCTCGAACACCAGGTCCTGCGCGTGCGCCATTCCGGTGCCCAACGCGAGCATCGCGGCGCCTGTATAGAGGGTGGTCTTGATGGTCATCGATCTCTCTCCCTTACGTTCTCAAATGTCCTGCGCCCCATCGTTGCCCGGGGGCGTCGCGGTTCGATCTGCGCACCTCACCGGGTTGTGCGGACGCCGGAAGGCTCGTGCAGGAACATCTAGAAGTCAAACGCGGACCGGCAAAAACGAAAACAGGATCGTCGGGTCGGGCATCTGATCCCCGCTTTACCGCCTCGACACCTTTTGACGGAGTCGGGGCGACAATCTATGTTCAGCCCGGACCATAGATCAGGAGCCCCCATGCTCAGCCATACCCGCGCCGACTTCCCCAAGGGGTTCCTCTTCGGGGCCGCGACCTCGTCCTACCAGATCGAAGGCCATGCGGCGGGCGGCGCCGGACGTACGCAGTGGGACGACTTTGCCTCCACTCCCGGCAACGTCACCAGGGCCCAGAACGGCGATGTCGCCTGCGACCACTACCATCGCTGGCCCGAGGACCTGGACCTGTTGCGCGACGGCAATTTCGACGTCTACCGCTTCTCGACTTCCTGGGCGCGCGTGATGCCCGAGGGGCGCGGCCCGGTGAATGCCGAAGGGCTCGACTTCTACGACCGGCTCGTGGACGGGATGCTCGAACGTGGCCTGAAGCCCGCGGCCACGCTCTACCACTGGGAGCTGCCCTCGCCGCTGCTGGACCTCGGCGGGTGGCGCAACCGCGACATCGCCCAGTGGTTCGCCGACTACACCGAGGTCATCATGTCGCGCATCGGCGACCGCGTCTGGTCCGCTGCGCCCATAAACGAGCCGTGGTGCGTCGGCTGGATGTCGCACTTCCTCGGCCACCACGCGCCCGGCGTGGCGGACATCCGCGCCACCGCCCGCGCGATGCATCACGTCATGCTGGCCCACGGTCGTGCGACCGAGGTCATGCGCGGTCTTGGCATGAAGAACCTCGGCGCGGTCTGCAATTTCGAATACGCGACCCCCGCCGACGCGAGCCCCGAGGCGCAGGCCGCCGCCCGCCGCTATGACGGCTATTACAACCGCTTCTTCATCGGCGGGCTGTTCAACAAGCGCTACCCGGACGACGTGCTCGAAGGGCTCGGGCCCCACATGCCCAAGGGCTGGCAGGACGACATGGACCTGATCGGCCAGCCGCTCGACTGGCTGGGGATCAACTACTACACGCGCAAGCTGATCCAGGCGACCGACGGGCCCTGGCCGTCGCTCGAGGAGGTGCCGGGCCCCCTGCCCAAGACCCAGGTCGGGTGGGAGATCTTCCCCGAGGGCCTGCACACCATGATCCGCCGCGTCCACGACGGCTACACCCGCGGCCTGCCGATCTACGTGACCGAGAACGGCATGGCGTCCGACGACCACGTGGTCAACGGCGCGGTGAGCGACAAGGCGCGGGTCGCGTATCTCGACGCGCATCTCAAGCAGGTGCGCCGCGCGATCGACGAAGGCGTGCCGGTGAAGGGATACTTCGCCTGGTCGCTTCTGGACAATTACGAGTGGAATCACGGATACGGGCCGCGCTTCGGACTCGTACATGTCGACTACAAGACTCTTACGCGACTCCCAAAGTCCTCATACCACGCGCTGAGGGAGGCGCTCATCCGATGACCCAGATCTCGCTCGTCTCGGATATTGGCGGCACGAATACCCGCGTCGCCCTCTCGCGCGACGGAGAGGTCGATGCCAGTACCGTCCGCCGCTACCGAAATCGTAACTATTCCGGGCTGGACCAGATCTACACCTCCTTCATGGAAGAGTTCGGCGTGTCCTGTGACGGCGCCTGCATCGCCCTGGCCGGACCCGTGGCCGAAGGGGCCGGCCGGCTGACGAACCTGGACTGGAGCTACGACAGCGCGCAGCTGGCGGCTGCCACCGGCGCCTCTACCACCGCCCTGCTGAACGACCTGCAGGCACAGGGACATGCGGTTCCCTTCGTGTCGTCCGAAAGCCTCGTCAGCATCCTTCCCGGGCCGAAGGCCGAAGAGCGCAAGTCGAAGCTCGTGATCGGCGTCGGGACGGGCTTCAATTCGGTCCCGGTGTTTCGCACCGAGTTCGGCCATTTCGTGCCCCCCTGCGAGACGGGCCACACGTCGTTCCCGGTCCTCTCGGAAGAGGACATGTCCCTGGCCCGCTACGTGGCGGCGCACCACGGTTTTCCCGGAGTCGAGGACGTGCTATCAGGCCGCGGGATCGAACGCATCTATGCCTGGGCGTCTGGCGAAGACGTCCACAAGAGCTCGGCCGAAATCGTCGGGCTGATCGCCGCCGACGCGGACGAGACCGCCCGCAAAACCGCCGAGGCGTTCTGCCGCGCGCTCGGCCGGGTCGCAGGCGACCTGGCGCTTACTCATCTTCCCTTCGGTGGCGTCTACTTGACGGGCGGCATGGCAGCGGCGATGCGGCCTCACCTTTCGCGGTACGGCTTCGACGACGCGTTCCGCGACAAGGGGCGGTTTTCGGAGTTCATGGACCAGTTCGCCGTCTGGAGCGTCGAAGACGACTACGCAGCGCTTTTGGGCTGCGCGAGGCACATCCACGGCCTCATCGCCGCCGAACGCTGACAGGCACTTCAGCTGTGGCACGCCACCGTGCCACAGCTGCCGCTTCGGCTATTCCGCCGCTCGCCTCGCATCCCCCGCATCGGTGCGCGTCTGCGTCCGCCCCGGCGGCTCGGGCGGCTTGAAGCTTGTCGCCGAGGCGCGGTTCCAGCGGCGGCGGAAGACCTCGTCATCGAAGCCCACGTCGCGCACGAGGAAACCCACCGGCAGGTAGTTCCACACGTCGGACGCCTCGACCATGTCGCCGTCGCCCTCGCGCTTCATGAAGTGATAGGGCAGGAAATCGCGTGGGTCCTCGAGCCCCGCCGCCCCCGTCATCTCGGCCAGCGCCCGCATCGTGTTGCGGTGGAACGCTGCCACCCGCTCGGCCTTTTCCGGCACGACCAGCGCCCTCTGGCGGAGGGGGTCCTGCGTGGTCACCCCTGTTGGGCACTTGTTGGTATGGCACGCCTGCGCCTGAATGCAGCCGACGGAGAACATGAAGCCGCGGCCCGAGTTGCACCAGTCCGCGCCAAGCGCGAACGCGCGCGCAATGTCGAAGGCGTGGATAAGCTTGCCGGCGGCTCCGATGCGAATGCAGTCGCGAATGTCGGCGCCGCGCAGGACGTTGTGGACAAAGCTCAGCCCCTCGGTCAGGGGCATCCCGACATGGTTCGAAAACTCCAGCGGCGCGGCACCCGTCCCGCCCTCGGTCCCGTCCACCACGATGAAGTCGGGATAGATGCCCGTCTCGAGCATTGCCTTGACGATGCACATGAACTCGCGCCGGTGGCCGATGCACAGCTTGAAGCCCACCGGCTTGCCGTGGCTCAGGTCGCGCAGTTCGCCCAGAAACTCGCAGAGCCCGATCGGCGTCGAGAATTCGGAATGGCCGACGGGCGAGACGCAATCCTGCCCCATCGGCACACCGCGCGCCTCGGCGATCTCTTCGGTGATCTTGGCGGCGGGCAGCATCCCGCCGTGGCCCGGCTTGGCCCCTTGGCTCAGCTTCAGCTCGATCATCTTGACCTGCGGGTCTTCGACCTGCGCGGCGAACTTTGCGGGGTCGAAGCCCCCGGTTTCATTGTTGCGACAGCCGAAATAGCCCGAGCCGATCTCCCACGTCAGATCGCCTCCGTGGCGGTGGTACTTCGAAATCCCGCCCTCGCCCGTGTCGTGATAGAACCCGCCCATCCGCGCGCCCTTGTTCATCGCCTCGATCGCGGCGCCCGAGAGCGATCCGAACGACATGGCCGAGATATTGTAGAGCGACGCGTCGTAGGGCTGCTTGCAGTCCGGGCCGCCGATACGCATTCGGAAATCGCGCCGGTCGAGGATCGTGGGCGTGATCGAATGCGTCATCCACGAATAGCCGCCCTCGTACACCTTCTTCTTGGTGCCGAAGGGGCGCGCGCTCTCTTCGTTCTTGGCGCGCTGATACACGATCGAGCGGTCCTCGCGGCTGAATGGCTCTTCGTCCTGATCGCTTTCAATGAAGTACTGGCGAATCTCGGGCCGGATCTTCTCGAAGAAGAAGCGGATGTGCCCCAACACAGGGTAGTTGCGCAGGATCGAGTGGCGGATCTGGATGATATCGTTGACGCCAACGACGGCGAATACCACCGCGACCACGAACAGAAGCCACCACCACCCGCCATTCGCCAGCGCGACTGCGAAAAGCACCACCGCAAGAACAATGGCACCGCCGAAAGCGATGAAGCGGTGGACCGACCCGACCCGATCCGGATCGTATCCCAGAAATCTCAGCATCCTACCCCCGTTCGAAAACCAGCCCCATGCTGTCCACCAAGGTGATCGGCCCCGAAATGTAATCTTCCCCGATGCCGGGCGTGCGCAACACGCAGCGCCAACCGCTGCCTCTCAACCCTTCGATCGGGAGGCGCAGGGGATCGAACTCGTCCGTCGCGCCGCCTTCCATGTGGGTGATCGTGAACACCTCTTTCCCCGGCCCCTTGCGGTAGCTGGTGAAGACCGTGCGCCCGTCCACCGGTTGCATGTAGTCAAAGTGGTCCTCGGGTCCAAGGTTCTGACGGAGCCATGGGTTCGCGCGGCGATACCGTCGCAAGTCCAGCATGAACCGCGTCTGCGAAGGATTCAGGCCCGACTGCGAATGCGCGACATTGCAATAATCGTGCATGTCGTCCATCCAGGCCCGCGCGATCCCCTTCAGGTCCTCGACCGTGAAGACGCCCGGCCCTGCAAGCGGCGGCTCGACCCCGTTCAGCAGCTTCGCGATATGGTCGAGGTCGTACTCGGTGACCTCCACCAGCGCCGGCAGGAATTCGAAGAAGCGCCGCAGTTCTTCGCGCGTTTCGAAGCCTAGCGCCTTCAGCCGCTCAAAGTTGCCGGGGACCGAGTACTGGTAGTCGTCGACCTGCCACTTCAGGCTGATCGCCTCTTCGGCCACGACCTTCACGCCGTACTTGTCGTCCTGGTTGCGGATGAATCCCCAATTCGCCCGCGCGGTGGCGTTGAGGAAGTCCATCGGAACGCCCGGGAACGCCGCATAGGTCAGCATCGACACCGCCGGATTGTCGTACGCCTTCTCGAGGATCTCCATCCGCGTGTCGCCAAGCCGCGTGTTGATGTTGAGCTTGGGGTTCACCTGCGTCCCGCGGCGCAGGGTGTCGTGGTTCGCGGTGCCACTGATCCAGTTCGACCCGCGATCCAGCATCTCCTTGATGCGCCACCATTTCGACAGCCAGTAGCCGTAGATGAAGGGCGTGTTGTGCGCGAAGGTCAGCGGGCCCCACTGGAACACGTCGTCATCGGCGTGCTGCTCGATCACGGCACGGTAGGTCGAGGACAGCTCCCAATCTTCCTGCGGCCAAGGGCGGCCGTCCTCGAACACGAACCAGGGGCGATAGTCGGTTCCGGCGACGTTCTGCACGATGTCCGACATCAGGTTCAGATATTCGTTGTCGTGCTTGAGTTCCTGCTCCTGCGGGTCCCACCACTTGAAGTCCTGCGCGCCGTCCACGCGCACGCCGTCGGCGCCGAAATCGACCTTGCGGCGCTGCAGCTCCAGAAGGATCGCTCGAACCGCCGGGTTCTTGTAGTCGAGGTTCTGGCCGTACATGTTCGGCCCGCCGAAATAGTGGTTGTTCAGCGCGTCGAGCCCCTGGTTGTCCGAGTGGCCGAACACCACGTCGAAGACCAGCATCTTGGGCTTGTTGGGAAAGTTGTGCAGCGCTGCGGCCAGATCCGCCAGCTCGTCCGGGCGACCCGATTCCAGCAGCACCGGATTCACCGTGGCCATGCCCGAGATCACGACGTCGTAACCCCAGTTCGTCGTATCGGGCCGGATCAGCTCGACCTCGACCGAGCCGTCCTCGAGCGGGATCTCCTGCCAGAAGTCGGGTCCGACCTCATAGACGGTCGTCGGTTCGACCGGCAGAAGCTGCACCGCGTCATACCCGAGATAGATCTCGTCCATCGGGTCCATGGGCAGATCGCCCCTCGACCGCTCGGCCAGACGCTCGAACTGGCGCGTCAGCGAGGCAAGCGTGCCGCCGGCGGTCGCGGTCGGCACGTGGATCTGCAGGATGTTCGTCGGCGGGCCGAACTTGTGGGGGTTGTCGCCGCGCAGGTTGGCCCAGTAGTCCTTGTCCTTCCGCTCGGCCTGGAGCCGGTCCAGGTCATAAAGCTCGGCCGGGGCGAAGGCCCCGAAAGGCAGCGACGCCGCCAGCGGGTCGAGGATGCGGTGCCACTCGTCGTACTGGTCGCGCCAGACGAGCGCATAGAAATCCCCGCCCTCGTGGCGATTACCTGCGCGCATCCCCTTCGCGGCAGCGAAGGTATGCGCCTCATAGCGCGCGACGGGCAGATAGACGCGCTCGAACGCGAGCGTCTGGTGCGAGCGCGTCAGTTCAAGCGGCTCTTTCGGCGACAGCACCTCGAGGAAGACATCCGAGTCCGGAATCCGTGCGTCCTGCAGTTCGGGTGTCCAGAAGCCGAAGACCGCCGTGTCGCCGTCGAGCTGGCCGCCGAGCGTGCGGGCAATCAGCTGGTGCGCCTCGAAGGCCGTCTCGGCGGTGTTGAGCCATTTGCGGGCCTGCTCGGCCAGCCCTTGAGCACGGTCCGTATCGGCTGTGACGCGGTCTTCTAGGGACATCGGATTCCTTTCTCGATCGGTCGCGGCGCGGGTCTGACGACTAGAATGGGGCGCGTTCGCGCAGGATCAAATGCAACCGGGGCCGCGAGGGCCCCGGAGCGAATGCGCGCGGGCGCGAGTTTCAGGCGCGAACGTCGGGTTCGGTCCGGCCGGTGTGGCGTTCGATGCCGGCAATCTCATGCGCTGCGGCGATGACGTCGGACAGCGCCTCCTGCACCTCCGTATCGAAGGTCGCGGGATCCTCGCTCCGATCTTCAAGGTACACCCGCAGCGTCGCGCCGGAGGTGCCGGTGCCGGAAAGGCGCAGCACGATGCGGGCGCCGCCATCGAGGTAGATGCGGATTCCCTGCTGCGCCGCGGTCGAGCCGTCCACCGGGTCGGTATAAGAAAACTCGTCCGCTTCGACGACCGTGCGCCCTGCCGCCGTCGTGCCCGGCAGATCGCCCAGGCGGTCCCGCAGCTCGTCCATCAGGGCATTGGCCTTCTCGGTCTCGATCCCCTCGAAATCGTGGCGCGAGTAGAAGTTGCGACCGTAGGTCTTCCAGTGGTCCTGCATCGTCTCGACCACCCCGCGCCCCGTTGCGGCGAGGATGTTCAGCCACAGAAGCACTGCCCACAGGCCGTCCTTCTCGCGCACGTGATCCGCCCCGGTGCCGGCGCTTTCCTCGCCACACAGGCGCACGCGACCGTCGTCGAGAAGGTTGCCGAAGAACTTCCAGCCGGTCGGCGTCTCGTAGCAGGCGAGGCCCTTCTCCTCGGCGACCACGTCCACTGCGCGGCTGGTCGGCATCGAGCGGGCGACGCCGGTGATACCGTTCGAATAGGCCGGCGCACGTTCGGCATTCGCCGCCAGCACGGCGAGCGAGTCCGACGGCGCCACGTACATCGACGGCCCGACGATCATGTTGCGGTCGCCGTCACCGTCCGACGCAGCGCCGAAGTCGGGCGCGTCGCCGCCGTGCATGACCTCCATCAGTTCCTTCGCCCAGACCGGGTTCGGATCGGGGTGGCCCCCGGCGAAGTCCGGCTTGGGTTCGGCGTTGATGACGGTGCCCTCGGCCGCGCCAAGGCGGTTCTGGATGATTTCAGTCGCGTAGGGACCGGTGACGGCGTGCATCGCGTCGAAACACATGCGGAAACCGCCCTTGAACAGGCCGCGGATCGCGTCGAAGTCGAAGAGACTCTCCATCAGCTCCGCATAGTCGGCGACGGGGTCGACGACCTCGACCTCCATGTCCGCGAGCCGGACCGCGCCCGGCGCCGACAGGTCCAGATCCTGCGTCTCGATGATGCGGTATTGCGATATGCTCTTGGTCGCGTCGAAGATGCGGTTCGTCACGTCCTCGGGCGCGGGGCCCCCGTTCGGGTTGTTGAACTTGACGCCGAAATCCTCGTCCAAGCCGCCGGGGTTGTGGCTGGCCGACAGGATGATCCCGCCATCGGTCTGCCGCTTGCGGATCAGGTTCGAGGCCGCCGGTGTAGACAGAAGCGCCCCCTGCCCCACGATCACCTTCGTCGCCCCGTTCGCCGCGGCCATCCGCAAGATCACCTGCGCCGCGCGGTCGCCGAAGAAGCGGCCGTCGCCGCCAAGCACCAAGGTCTTGCCCTCGGCGCCGCCGATCCCGTCAAAGATGCTCTGGACGAAGTTCTCCAGATAATGCTGCTGCATGAAGACCTTGGTCTTCTTGCGCAATCCGCTGGTGCCGGGCTTTTGCCCGTCGATGGGCTGCGTCTCGATCGTGAGCCGTTCCATGGGTGGTCCTATCTGTCCCTGTTGCCCATGATGATGGACGTGCGACGCACCGCGTCAAGTTGGCCGATCTGCTCTGCCGGCACCTCGGCCCGCCGCCGCCAGTTCGGGTGCTGGTGGACGGTGCCCGGCAGGTTCGGTTGCTCGACCCGCCCCAGAAGGTCCTCGATCTGCGCGACCACGAGGCGCGAAGGCGTCTCGGCCAGGAAGGCGTGCAGGTCGTCCAGCGTCTTGCCCCCGATCAGATCGCAGAACGCCGCCACCTCGGCCTTGCGCTGTGCATGCGCCTCGGTCGCCGCGGCCTCGTCCATGTCGCCGACCGTGACGCGCCAGTCGATCTCGCGCCCCTGTTTCCAGCCTTCCCAAGTGGGCAGGTCGTGGCTGCCCCACGAGGTCAGTGCGCCGCGGGCATAGGCCTCTGCCGGAGAAAAGGCAGTGTCGCCCTTCTCCCACTGGCGTTCGAACTGCGCCACACGGCAGCCGAGGATGCCACTGTCTTCGAGCGCCTCGCGCAGGCCGTCGGGGATGTTGCCCAAGTCCTCGCCCACGATGGTTGCGCCCGCGCGCGCGGCCTCGATCCGGGCAACGGCGAGCATCGCTTCGCGCGGCATGGCGACGTATGCGCCCGGCGGGTCGCCCTCGGGAACCCAGAACGCCCGCTCGAATCCCAGGATGTGGTCGATCCGCAAGAGCTTGGCGTGCGACAACGCGCTGCGCAGGATCGCCTGCAAGGGGCGGAATCCGTCCTCGGCCAGCGTGTCGGGGCGGAGCGGCGCAAGGCCCCAGCTCTGCCCCTCGGCCGAAAATGCGTCGGGCGGTGCGCCAAGCGAGACGCCGCGGGCGAAAAGCTCGGGCCGGCCCCAGGCTTCGGCCCCGGCAGGGTGCGTGCCGACCGCGAGGTCGAGGTAGAGTCCGAACCGCATCCCTGCCGATAGCGCGGCCGCTTGTGCGTTGGATAGCTGCCGGTCGGCCATGTGTTGCAACCCGGCGTGGAACGTCACCTCGTCCGCGTGTTCGTCTGCGAAGGCGCGAACCGCGTCGCCTTCGGGATCCTGCATCGCCTCGGGCCAGTCCGGCCAGTAGGTACCAAATCGCGCGCTCAGCGCCTGGTGCAGGGCGAACCGTTCGAGATCCGGACCCTGCTGCTCGCGCCAGGCCTTGAAATTGGCGTCGGGCGCGAAGGCTGCTCGCAGCGCCTCCATCCGGGCCGGCAGCGCCATTTCGTAGTCCACCAACTCGTCGGCCGGCAGCGGCTCTTCGGCGTCGGGATAGACATGCATCGTCGCCAGCCGGCCCCGGTGCGCGGGGGCGTAGGGCGAGAACGCACCGACATCGCTGGGAAACCCCGCATGAACGGGATTCACGCCTATGAAATCCGCGCCCGCCGCCCCCAGGCTTTCGGCGGCGCGCTGCAGATCGCGATACGTCCCGATCCGCCCGTCATCGGCCAGACCGTAGAGCGGCACCGTTACGCCCCACGCGCGCGGCGGCTCGGGCAGGCGCAGAGGCGCCGACAGAAGCCATGCACGCTCGCCCTCCACCTCGAGCGCGTGGATGCCGAGGGGCAGCGCACCAAGATCCGCGCCCTCCCCCTTCTGAGGCTCGCCTTCCTCGGGCAGCAGCCGCCAAGACCGCCGGTCGAGCGCGGGCAGGCGCAGCGGTGCGTCTGCCTCGACCACCTGCCACAGGGGCAGGATGCGGTCGGAGGCGATTCTGGCCAGTCGCGCGGTAACTTCGTCATCCGTGAAAACGCCAAAGGCGGCGAGGATCGCGTCCCGCGCCTCGGGCGTCAGCTCGTGAACCTTGTCCGTCGCATCCCTGTAGTCGGGCAGGACGCCGAGGGCACGGGCCAGCTCGTCGCGATCGCTCATGCCGCTTCTCCCCACTGCAGGAACACCGCCACGCTGTCGGCGGGGATGGTGACCACACCCGTCACGAGGTCGCCGACGGCGCCGCTGTCCGACGTGTCGATCCGCCAGTCCCAGGACAGGCCCTTCGGCACCTCGGGCAGGGTCCAGTCGCGGGCCTCGCCCTTGTTGAACACGGCGAAGATCGCCTCTTCAGTCTCCCCATAGGCGGGTGTCTCGGCGGCCATGCGCAGCTCCATCGACAGGGCATCGAACGTGGGATCATCCCAATCCTCCTGCCGCATGGGGGTTCCGTCCGAGCGCCACCAGAAGATGTCCTCGCGCCCGTCGAGGCTGCGTTCCTGCGAGTGAAGAAACAGCTTCTGCCGCAGGATCGGGTGGGTCTTTCGGAACCGGATCATCGCGCGGGTGAACTCGTGGAACTCGGCGTCCATCGAATCCCAGTCGATCCAGCTTGTCTGATTGTCCTGGCAGTAGGCGTTGTTGTTGCCGCCCTGGCTGTTTCCCAGCTCGTCACCCGCCAGGATCATCGGGGTGCCCTGGCTCAGCATCAGCGTCGCCATCATGTTGCGCTTGCGCCGGGCCCGCGCGACGATCACGTCCTCGTCCTGCGTCGCCCCCTCGATGCCAAGGTTGTCCGAGAAATTCTCGCCATGGCCGTCGTGGCCGCCCTCGCCATTGGCGTCGTTGTGCCGTTCGGCATAGCTGACGACGTCCTGCAGGGTGAAGCCGTCATGGGCGGTCAGAAGGTTCACGCTCGTCGTCGCCGGCCGACCCGAATGGTCGAACTGCAGGGCCGAGCCCGTCAACCGGTCGGCAAGACCCGGTACCGAGCCCTTGTCGCCGCGCCAGAACATCCGCACCCGGTCGCGGTACTTGTCGTTCCACTCGAGGAACGGCGGGGGAAACCCCCCAAGCTGATAGCCGCCGGGCCCGATGTCCCACGGCTCGGCGATCAGCTTGACCTGTCCCAGCACCGGGTCCTGCCGCACGGCATCGAAGAATGCGGCGCCGGGATCGAACCCGCCCTCGTTCACGCGTCCGAGCGTCGAGCACAAGTCGAACCTGAAGCCGTCCACATGCATCACTTCCACCCAGTATCTGAGTGAATCCATGATCATGCGCAGAACCATCGGGTGATCGACATTGACCGTGTTCCCGCAGCCTGTGTCGTTCACGTAATAGCGGCGGTCTTCGGGCTGCAGCCGGTAGTAGGCTGCATTGTCGAGCCCCCTAAACGACAGGGTCGGCCCAAGCTCGTTGCCCTCGCAGGTGTGGTTGTAGACGACGTCGAGGATCACCTCGATTCCGGCGCTGTGCAGGCGCGCGACCATCTGCTGGAACTCGCTGATCTGCGCGTGGGCAAGGTACTTCGGCTCGGGCGCGAAGAAGCCGAGCGTCTGGTAGCCCCAATAGTTGCTCAGCCCCTTGTCGTGCAGGAAACTGTCGGTCAGGAAGGCCTGAACCGGCAAGAGCTCGATGGCGGTGATGCCAAGGTCGGTCAGGTAGTCGAGCATCGGGTCGCTCGCCAACCCGAGGAAGGTGCCGGGGTAGCGCACGTCGTCGCAGTTCGCGGTCAGGCCCTTCACGTGGGACTCGTAGATGATCGACTGGCTGACCGGCGTCTGCGGTGGCAGATCACGCCCCCACGAGAACGCCGGGTCCTCGACCACCGAACGCGGCATGTAGGGCGCGCTGTCGCGTGGGTCGGGGGTCCGGTCGTGGTCCGCCCCCACCGTATAGCCCATCAGCGCGTCGTGCCATTTCGGATGCCCCGTCAGCCGCTTGGCGTAGGGGTCCACCAAGAGCTTGGCGGGATTGAACCGGTGCCCCTCGGAGGGGCGGTACGGGCCGTGGGCGCGGTAGCCGTAGAGCGTGCCGGGCGTCAGCCCGGAAATGAAGCCGTGCCACACGTCGCCATTGCGCTCGGGGAGGTCGATGCGCAGCTCTTCTCCGGTTTCGGAGAACAGGCACAGCTCCATACGCTCGGCATGTTGTGAGAACACGGCGAAATTCACGCCGTCACCGTCGAAGGTCGCGCCCAGCGGAGCGGCACGACCCGCAGCGATCGAAATGTTTTCTGGCATCAGGTGGAAACGAGATCCCTGTAGAGGTCAGCATACTCGCCGGCGGACACGTCCCACCCGACAGGGTGACGCATCGCGGTGCGCCCCATGCGGGACCAGAGATCCGGCGATGCGTGAAGCTCTACCATGCGGATCAGGGCGAGGGACAGGGCCTCGACGCTGTCGGGCGAATGAACGATTCCCGTCGCGACGCCCGTGCGCAGCGCCGCGTCGTTCGCGTCGATTACCGTGTCGGCCAGGCCACCCACCCGCGCAACCACCGGAATCGCCCCATAGCGCAGGCCATAAAGCTGCGTCAGGCCGCATGGCTCGAACCGCGACGGCACGAGCACGGCGTCGCCCCCCGCCATCATCCGGTGCGACAGCGCTTCTTCATAGCCGATGTTGATCGAGACGCCCTGGTGCCGTTCCGCCGCCTCGCGCCACGCGTTTTCGAGAGATCGGTTGCCGGCGCCCAAAAGCGCAAGTTGCCCCCCCGCCTCAAGGTACTCGGGCAGCGCCTCGATCAGCAGGTCCAGCCCCTTCTGCTCGCTCAGGCGAGAGACGACCACGGCCAGCGGCCCGTTGGACGGCGGCAGGCCGACCTCTTCCCGCAGCGCCCGAACCGCCCCGGACTTGCTGCGAAAGCTGCGAAACTGCTGGATTGCGGTATCCGTGGCGGGGTCCCAGGCGTCGGTGTCGATGCCGTTCAGGATGCCGGTCAGATCACCTCTGCGAGCCGAGATAAGCCCCTCGAAGCCCATGCCGAACGCCGGAGTCGTCAGCTCGCGGGCGTAGCGCGGCGAGACCGTCGTGATCCGGTCGCACCAGTAAAGCCCCGCCTTCAACAGCGATACCCGCCCCCAGAACTCGTAGCCGTCCATCTGGAAATCGGCCGGGTCCATTCCCAGGCGGTGGATATGCGACGGCTCGGCCATGCCGGCGAAGGCGATGTTGTGGATCGTCATCACCGACGGCAGGGTGATCCCGTCCTTCTTCAGAAAGTACGGCAGCAGTCCCGCCTGCCAGTCATGGCCATGCGCCACGTCGGGCTGCCATCCTGCACTGCCGCAGCAGATCTCGGCCCCGGCCCGGCACAGCGCCGCAAAACGCTCGGGGTTGTCGGACCAATCCTCACCGTCGCCATCAAGGTAGATGCCTCCCGACCGATCGAAAAGATGCGCGGCCTCCAGCACGAACAGCGACAACCCCGCCGCCTCGGCCGCGATCAGCCGCGCCGGGCCGCCGTAGAGTTCGCTCCAGGAGTAGACCTCACGCCCCGCTTCCACGGCCTTCATCACCGCCGGATAGCCCGGCAGGAGGGTGCGCATCTCGACATCTTGCCGGCCGAGTGCTTGGGGCAGCGCGCCGGCCACGTCGGCCAGGCCTCCAGTTTTGACGAGTGGCGCGCATTCCGACGCCACCGAAAGGACACGGATCACTGGGCGGCGCTCCAAGCGTCGATCATCGGCTGGGTGATCAGCGTGACGCCGCCCTTCGAGACCTCGAAGAACTTGGCGTCCTCCTCCGGGTCCTCGCCGACCACGAGCCCCTCGGGGATCACGACCCGCGCATCCACGACGCATTTGCTCAGCTTGGCGTGACGGCCGACGGTGACATGCGGCAGCACCACGGCCTCTTCGAGCTGCGAGTAGCTGTTCGTGTGGACATTCGTGAACAGCAGCGAATTGCGGATCTCGGTCCCCGAGATGATGCAGCCACCCGCCACCATCGAGCTGATCGCGTGGCCGCGGCGGTTCTCTTCGTCATGGATGAACTTCGCGGGCGGCACGACCTCGGAGTAGGTCCAGATCGGCCAGTTCTTGTCCCACAGGTCGAGGTCGGGATCGAAATTGGTCAGATCGATATTCGCCCGCCAATACGCATCCACCGTGCCCACGTCGCGCCAGTAGGCTTCGGCCGTTGCCTTGTGCTTGACACAGCTGTCGGTGAAGCGGTGCGCCTGGGCACGACCGTTCTTGACGATGTAGGGGATAATATCCCCGCCGAAGTCGTGCTTTGAACCCGCCAGCTCCTGATCGTTCAGCAGAAGCTCGCGCAGATAGGACCACTTGAAGACGTAGATGCCCATCGAGGCGAGCGTCTTGTCCGGGTCGCCCGGCATTCCCGGCGGATCGGCCGGCTTCTCCAGGAACGATGTCACGCGCAGATCCTCGTCGACCGCCATGACGCCGAAGGCCGAGGCTTCCGGACGGTCGACCGTCAGGCAGCCTACTGTCACGTCGGCGTTTGTCGCCACATGCTCCTCGAGCATCACCTCGTAGTCCATCTTGTAGATGTGGTCGCCGGCCAGGATCAGGATGTATTCGATCCCGTAACTGTCGATGATCTCGATGTTCTGCGTCACCGCATCGGCGGTGCCGACATACCACTTCTCTTCGCTGACCTGCTGTGAGGCAGGCAGGATGTCGAGGTACTCGTTCCGCTCGGCGCGGAAAAAGGACCAGCCGCGCTGGCAGTGCCGGATCAGCGAGTGCGACTTGTATTGCGTCGCGATTGCCATCTTCCGAATGCCGGAGTTCAGCGCATTGGACAGCGCGAAATCCACGATGCGGGCTTTGCCGCCGAAATAGACAGCCGGTTTCACCCGGTTGTCCGTCAGCTGCTTCAGGCGCGAGCCCCGACCGCCCGCGAGGACGAACGCCATTGTCTTGGACGAAAGTCTCTTGTGGCTGTCCATTTCTTCCCCCGGGGCCTGACTCAGCCCTCTTTTACAAAAATCACTGTCGACAGCGGCGGCAGATAAACCTTGGCCTGCGACGGCTGGCCGTTCAGGCTTTCTCCGCCGGCGTCAACGCCCCCCATGTTGCCGCGCCCGCCGCCGCCATAGGCGTCGGCGTCCGAACAGAACGCTTCGCGCCAGCGCCCCTCTTGCGGCATGCCGAGGGTGTAGTTCCGCTCCACCGGGGTAAAGTTGCAGACAACCACGACCTCGGGGTCCGATCCGTCCGAACGCCGGATCCAGGCATAGACCGAGTTCTGGTCGTCGTTTGCCTCGATCCACTGGAAGCCCGCCGGGTCGCAGTCCAGCGCGTGCAGCGCAGGCTCGTCCCGGTAGAGCGTGTTCAGATCGCGGACCATCCGCTGCATCCCCGCGTGACGCGGATCGGACAGCACGCCCCAGGACAGCTGCGTGTTGTGGTTCCATTCCGACGCCTGGGCAAACTCGCAGCCCATGAACAGCAGCTTTTTACCGGGGTGGCCCCACATGAAGCCGTAATAGGCGCGCAGGTTGGCGAACTTCTCGTCCTCGTTGCCCGGCATCTTGGCCAGCATCGAGCCCTTGCCATGGACCACCTCATCGTGGCTGATCGGCAGGATGAAGTTTTCGCTGAACGCGTAGTGCAGGCCGAACGTCATCAGATGGTGGTCATGCTTGCGATACACCGGGTCCTTTTCCATGTATCGCAGCGTGTCGTTCATCCATCCCATGTTCCACTTGTAGCCAAAGCCCAGGCCACCCTCGTCCACCGACCGGCTGACCTGCGGGAAAGAGGTCGATTCCTCGGCCACGTTCATGATGCCGGGGCTGTTGGCATAAGTCGTCATGTTTGCGCCCTTGAGGAAATCGATTGCCTCGAGGTTCTCGCGCCCGCCATGCTTGTTCGGCACCCACTCGCCCTCTTTGCGCGAATAATCGCGGTAAAGCATCGAGGCGACAGCATCCACGCGCAGGCCGTCCACGTGGTATTCGTCCAGCCAGTAGAGCGCGTTCGAGGTCAGGAAATTCCGCACCTCGGTTCGGCCGTAATTGTAGATCAGCGTGTTCCAGTCCTGGTGGAACCCTTCGCGCGGGTCGGCGTGCTCGTAAAGATGCGTGCCATCGAACAGCCCCAGCCCGTGCGGGTCAGACGGGAAGTGCCCCGGCACCCAGTCCAGTAGCACGCCAAGGCCCTTGCGGTGGGCCGCATCCACGAGGTCGCGGAACTCGTGCGGCGGACCGAAACGGATGGTCGGCGCGAAAAGGCCAACCGGCTGATAGCCCCACGAGCCGTCGAACGGATATTCGCTGATCGGCAACAGCTCGATATGGGTGAACCCCATGTCGTGGACGTAATCCACCAGCTCTTCGGCTGCTTCCCTATAGGAAAGCGGCCGGTTACCCTCTTCGGCGACACGTTTCCACGAGCCCAGATGGACCTCGTAGACCGAGATCGGCGACGTCCGGGCCTGCCTGTCCTGGCGCTCGGACATCCAGTCGCCGTCCTTCCAGCCATAGCCGGCGATATGGCGGACAATGCTGGCGTTCTGTGGCGGGTGCTGGCTGCCGAAACCGACCGGGTCGGCCTTCAGCGGCTGGAGCTGGCCGTCGGAGCCGAGGATCTCGTACTTGTAGGCCTCGCCTTCGCCGACGTTCGGAATGAAGATCTCCCACACACCCGTCGCGCCGCGCAGGCGCATCGCGTGGCGGCGACCGTCCCAGTGGTTGAACCCGCCCACGACGCTGACCCGCTGCGCGTTCGGCGCCCAGACGGCGAAATGCGTGCCGTGCTGGCCCTCATGCTCCATGATGTGCGCGCCCAGCACGGTCCAGATCTTCTGGTGCGTGCCCTCGCCCAGCAGGTACTCGTCCATTTCACCGATGACGGGGCCGAAGCGGTAGGCGTCCTCGAACTCCCAACTGTCCTCGCCGGCGTAGCCGCGCAGCCAGTAGTGGGCGTCCTCCGGCACTTCACCGGCAAAGACCGAAAGTCCGCCGGCAACGCGACCGAGTGGATGTTCTGTTCCATCCTCGGTCACGGCAAAAAGCCGTTCAGCACCGGGATCCAGCGCACGGACGGTCCCCCCGTGGCGGCCGAGAACAGAGAATGGATCGCCATGCCGCCCCTGGTGGAGCGCTTGGGCAGCCTTGGGATCCACGATCGAAGCGGGTTTGCGAACTGAGCCTGTCATGCAAGAGAGGCTAAGCCGTCCTGCCCCCAAGGCAACGGCACCGGCCCGGCAAATTGCGGTTTGACGGATTTCCGCGCATCGGCGGCAGAGTCGGGTCGTCCCGGCTATGCACCCAGCACGGCGGCAACACACGAGGTCAGGTCCGCGGGCGCGGCACAAATCCGCGTCGCGCCACCTTGTGTCAGCTCATTTGCGTCGCCATAGCCCCACAATGCACCGATGCAGCGCACGCCGTTTTCCACCGCGGCCTCGGCATCGGTGCTGCGGTCGCCGATCATGACGGTGCGAGAGGGGTCGAGCGCTTCTTGTGCCAAAATGTGCGCGATCAGGTCGCCCTTATCGTCGAAGCGCCCGTCCAGTTCTGCACCGTAGACCCCACCAAGATACGGGGCGAAGCCGAACCATGCCACCACTTGCCGTGCGAAGGGCAGCGCCTTCGATGTGCACAGCAGCAGCCGGTATGCGGTCGCCAACCGGTCCAGCTCCGCATGAATTCCGTCATAGGGGCGGGCGTCGAAAATGCCGGCGCGGGCATATTCCGCGCGATAAAGCGCCACGGCATCTTCGACCCGTTCCGGTCCACCAAGCAGCGTCGCAAAGCTTTGCCGAAGCGGCGGCCCGATGACCCAGTGCAGGTCACCGGCAGGCCGAGCGGGCTGTCCCAGCGCTACAAGCGCCGCCCTGACCGCCGCAATGGTGCCACGTGCGGGATCGACGAGCGTCCCGTCGAGGTCCAGAAGCAGCGTCGGCCCCCGAAGATTACCGGCCGGCCCTGGAGCACCGCTCGCAAGCACTGGTCAATCTCATCCTACTCGATCGTCAACGTCTTGGCGCCCCAGATGTCGGCCATGTAGCCCCGGATCGTGCGGTCCGAGCTGAACCACCCCGAGCGCGCGGTGTTCAGGATCGCCATGCGCGTCCATGCCGTCCGGTCACCATACGCAGCCTCGAGCTCTCGGCTCGCGCGCCAGTAGTCGCTGAAGTCCGAGCAGACGCAGAAATAGTCGGCGCCGGTCAGATTCTCGATGATCGACGGGAAGCGCTCGCCGAAGACGCCGGCCTCGATCGCGTCGAGTGCCCGCTTGAGCCGCGGATCGGCCGCGATCGCCTGCCTCGCGTGATCCGCCATCTCGCGGCGGGCGACGACTTCGGGCGCAGTCATACCGAAGAGGAAGAAGTTGTCCGCCCCCACCAGGTCTCGGATCTCGACATTGGCTCCGTCGAGTGTGCCGATGGTCAGCGCGCCGTTGAGGGCAAACTTCATGTTGCCCGTGCCGGAGGCCTCCTTGCCCGCGGTCGAGATCTGCTGACTGACCTCGGCAGCCGGAATCAGCCGCTCGGCAAGGCTGACATTGTAGTTCGGCGGATAGGCGACCTTCAGCAGGTGCGACGTGTCCGGATCGGCGTTGATGACATCCGCCACCGCATTGATGAGGTGGATGATCTCCTTGGCGAAGACATAACCCGGAGCCGCCTTCCCGCCGAAGATCTTGACCTGCGGCACCCAGTTGCCCTGCGGCGCATCCTTCATCTCCTGCCACAGCGCGATGGTTTGCAGGATATTCAGGTGCTGGCGCTTGTATTCGTGAATGCGCTTGATCTGCACGTCGAACATCGCGTCGGGATCGACCGAAAGGCCACGCTCGCCTAGATACGTGGCCAGGTCGGCCTTGTTCGCCCGCTTGGCGGCATCATAGGCGTCGCGGAAGCTGGCATCATCGGCCAGCGGCTCGATCTCTTGCAGGCGCTCGAGGTCGTTGACCCAGCCATCGCCGATGGCATCGGTCACGAGGCGGGACAGGCGCGGGTTCGCGGCCAGAACCCAGCGGCGCGGCGTGATGCCGTTCGTCTCGTTGACGATGCGGTTCGGGTGAAGACGGTTCAACTCGGCGAAGACCGTCTCCTTCATCAGGTCGGTATGCAGCGCCGAAACGCCGTTCACCTTGTGCGCCATGAAGAAGGCGATCGGACCCATCTGGACGTCTCCGCCGCCGATCATCTCGACCTGGCGATCCGGATGAGCGTCCTTGTGCATCGCGTCGATCATCTCGATGATCTGCATGTGCCGCGGCAGGAGGTCTGTCATCAGCGTGACCGACCACCGCTCCAGCGCCTCGGGAAGAAGTGTGTGGTTGGTGTAGCCAAGGCAGCCCTGCGCCACCTTGACAGCCTCGTCGAACGCCATGCCCTTCTCGTCCACCAGCAGGCGCACCAGTTCGGGGCCGGCGATGGCGGGGTGGGTGTCGTTCAGCTGGATCGCCACCTTCTCGGGCAGGAGGCCAAGGTCGTCATACTCGCTTTCGAACCGGCGCAGGATGTCGCGCAGGCTCGCCGCGGTGAAGAAGAACTCCTGCTTCAGCCGCAGGCGCTTGCCGCTTTCCGTCGTGTCGTCGGGATAGAGGACCCGGCTGATCGTGCGGGCAAGGTTCTCGGGCTCGGCGGCGCCGTAATAGTCACCTGCGTTGAAACGGCTCAGGTCAAACACCGTCTCGGACCGAGCCGACCACAGGCGCAGCGTGTTGGCCCAGCGCCCCTGCCAGCCGACCATCGGCGTGTCGTAAGCGCGGGCGAGCACCGTCTCGGACGGTTGCCACACGGTGCGGTTGCCGAGCTGCTTCACCTGGCCACCGAAGCCGATGCGGTACTGGGCCTCGGGACGCTCGTATTCCCAGGCATGGGCTTCGCTCAGCCAGTCCTCGGGCGCCTCCATCTGGCGGCCGCCGTCGAAGCTCTGCCGGAACAGTCCGTGCTCATAGCGGATGCCGTAGCCGTAGGCGGGGCAGCCGAGGGTGGACATCGACTCGAGGAAGCACGCCGCGAGGCGACCAAGGCCGCCATTGCCCAGCGCCGCGTCGGGCTCGTCCTGCATGACCTCGCGGGCATCAAGGCCGCGCATCTCGAAGAACTCGGTCACCTCGTCCATCAGGCCCAGGTTGACGGTCGCATCTTCGAGCAGGCGGCCGATCAGGAACTCCATCGACAGGTAGTAGACCCGCTTGCCCTGCTTCTCGTAGGTGGCCCGGGTCGAGGCGAACCATGGCTCGACGATCCGGTCGCGGACCGCGAGGCTGAGCGCCATGCGCCAGTCGGTCACGGTGGCTACGTCCGAGCTTTTGCCCAGCGAGAATTTCAGGTGCTGCCGGATGGCATCGGCAAGCGTGTCGCCGGGACGGCGAATGTTGACGTCTTTCATGGCTTCTCCTCCGGCTTCTGCCGGCTAGCGTCTTCTGACGATCATTTCGCCCCGTCTAAGCAATACGTCACAAGACGCAAGGGACGGGCCGACGCAACCGGACGCCTGTGTGTGAACAGCGTGACGGCGCCTGCCGCACTCGTCGCGGGACATAACGCTGGGTGGTTGAGGAATGGTTGACGGCCGTTCAGCTCTCCAGGCCCAGTCGGTCGCGCATGAAAGCCAACGCCACCGACAGACCGTCAGGTGCGATGCCGTGCGCCGTACCTTTCGAGACATGGGCGAAGACATCGACTCCTGCGGCCTGAAGAGCCTCGGCTGCCGCGGGCAGAGAGGCGGGCGGGACGACATCATCCCGGTCGCCATGGATCAGAAGGACCGGCGGACGCACGGAAATCTCGTCCTCCAGCGCCTCGGGTCGCAACAGCCGGCCGGAAAAGCCCACGATCCCGGCTACTTCTGTCTCACGGCGCAAGCCCACGTGCAGCGCCATCATCGTGCCTTGGCTGAAGCCCACAACGACCATGCGGTCGGCAGGGAGTCTCTCTTCGGCCAGAACGGCATCGAGGTAGGCATCGAGATCGGCGACTGCCCGATCCATCGCCTCGTCGGCCGCGGCCGGGTCTGACCCGTCGAGCCACGGGATCGGAAACCACTGGAATCCCATCGGGTTGACGACCGACTGCTCCGGCGCGTCGGGCGCGTGGAAGGCGGTAACGGGCATGTGCTCGGCCAGCGGGTCGGCCAGCCCCAGAAGGTCCGCGCCGTCGGCACCGTAGCCGTGCAGGAACACCACCACCGACCGCGCCTCGCCCGGAGCGGGGCCCCTGCGCTTGCTTTCCAACGTGCGTGCCAAATCTCGTCCCCTCGGTTCGATCCCCCGCCTGCCTAAGCCTTCGCGCCGCACGTATCAACGCGCAGAGGTACAGCACCTGCGGCCTGCGGCCTGCGGCTATCTCGCGTCGATCGCGGGATAAGGCCACATCACGCAGAATTTCGGTAAGACAGCACTTGATCTGTGGCACGCCGCAGTCACATCGGGCGGGTCTCCCGCGTATACCGGAAGGAAAAGACCGATGGCCGACAGCGACCGGACCGGCACTCCCCCGTTGGAGTTCGAGACCGACCGAGGGGCCTCGCGCTCGATCTGGATCGCCGCGGTGATCCTGCTGGCCGTGATCGGCTGGATGGGCAGCGGCTTCGTCCTTCCACCCGAAGAGCCTGCGCCACCGGTCGCCACGGCCGAGCGCGAACCGCCGGCGGTACAGGTGCGCGACAGCTCGGCCGAGCCCGTGACGCTGACCTTCTCGTCCG
Source organism: Palleronia sp. (assembly GCF_042089775.1). Taxonomy (NCBI): domain Bacteria; kingdom Pseudomonadati; phylum Pseudomonadota; class Alphaproteobacteria; order Rhodobacterales; family Roseobacteraceae; genus Palleronia; species Palleronia sp. The sequence continues at coordinate 6,929 of NZ_JBELKF010000030.1, read as the reverse complement.
AGGGGCAGGCCCAGCCCGACCGGGACACCGCGCTGCGGGCCGAGGCATCGGGCAACGTGGCCGAACTGTTCGTCACCAAGGGCGCGTGGGTCGAACAGGACGAGCCCATCGCGCGCCTGTCAGCCGCGCGCGCCGAGGCCGATCTCGCCCAGGCGCGCGAGCAGCTGGCCCGTGCACAACGCGAGCTCGAGAACGCCCAGTCCCTGCAGGAACGCGGCATCGCCACCGCCGACCGCGTGTCCGACGCGCGGGCAGAGGCCGCCGCGGCGCAAGCGGCGGTCACCAACGCCGAGGCCGCGCTTGAGGATCTGGAAATTCGCGCCCCATTCGCAGGCCGGCTGGAGACGCTGAGCCTCGACACGGGCGAGTTCGTCGCCTCCGGTGAAGAGGTCGGCCGCCTCGTGGACAATCGTCCCCTGACGGTCGAAATCCAGGTGCCACAGCAGGCCCTGGACCGGATCGAGCGCGGCCAGACCGCCGAAGTCCGCTTCATCACCGGCGAGACGCGCGAGGGCACCGTCACCTTCGTCGGCTCGGCCGCCCAGTCCGAAACCCGCACCTTCCTTGCCGAGATAGAGGTCGCGAACGAGGATGGCGCGATTCCTGCCGGCATTTCGGCCGAGGTGGTCATTCCCACGGGTACGGCGCAGGCGCATTTCATCCGCCCCTCGATCGTCTCGCTCGACCCCGAGGGGGCGCTCGGCGTCAAGGTCGTCGAAGACGGGAACGTGGCTTTTCATTCCGTCGAGATCGTCAAGACGGACCTCACCGGAGTTTGGGTCACGGGCCTGCCTGAAGACGCGCAGATCATCACGATCGGTCAAGGCTTCGTGCAGAACCGCGAAGAAGTCCGGGCGACCGCCGCGCCCGACGGGCTGACCGCCAGAGCGACCGATGCGCCCGCGAGCACGGACCTCGCGGATGCCTCGGACGACGAGGCCGCGCAGTGAACGGCCTGATCGAAGCCGCCTTCTCGCGTTCGCGGGTGGTGATGATCGCCCTCGCGATGATCCTTGCTGTCGGTGCGGTCGCCTACGTCTCGATCCCGAAAGAGGCGAACCCCGAGGTTCCGCTGCCCATCGTCTACGTCTCAACCACAGTCGACGGCATCTCGCCCACCGACGCCGAACGACTGTTGCTCGAACCGATGGAGACAGAGTTCGCATCGATCGAGGGCCTCGAAGAGATGCGCTCGGAAGCGGCCGAGGGCTTCGCCAGCGTACAGCTCGAGTTCACCGCGGGCGGCGATATCGACGAGGCGCTCGACAAGGTGCGCGACGCGGCGGATTCGGTCCAGGGCGACCTGCCCGCGGATGCGAGCGAACTGAACATCGTTGAGGTCAACACCGCGCTTTTTCCCATCATCACGGCGGTCCTGTCGGGGCCGGTCCCCGAACGCACCCTGAACGATCTGGCCGAGACCGTGCAGGACGAGGTCGAGTCCCTGCCTGGCGTCCTCGAGGTCGAGATCGGCGGCGCGCGCGACGAGTTCCTCGAGGTGCTGATCGACCCGACGGTCTTCCAGACCTACAACCTGACCTTCGACCAGCTCATCGCGCAGATCCAGAGCAACAACATGCTGATCGCCGCCGGCGCAATCGAGACCGGCGGCGGCCGTATCGTGCTGAAGGTGCCGGGCCTCATCCAGGACGTCGAGGACGTCATGGCCATGCCGGTCAAGGTCGCCGGCGGCACCGTCGTGACCTTCGGCGACGTGGCCACCGTGCGCCGCTCGTTCGAGGACCCGACCGGCTTCGCCCGCATCGACGGTCAGCCCGCGCTCGCGCTCGAAGTCACGAAACGGTCGGGCGCCAACATCATCGACACGATCGAGCAGACCCGCGACGCGATCGAGCGGCTGTCGCGGGACTGGCCCGACAGCGTCAACGTCACCTACCTTCAGGACCAGTCGATCGAGGTCCGCAACCTGCTTTCGGACCTCGAGTCGAACGTCATCGCCGCGATCCTGCTGGTGATGATCGTCATCGTCTTCGCGCTTGGCGTCCGGTCATCCATCCTTGTGGGGCTGTCGATCCCCGGCGCGTTTCTCGCCGGCGTCGCGGCGCTTTGGTTCATGGGGTTCACCATGAACATCGTGGTGCTCTTCTCGCTGATCCTCGTGGTGGGGATGCTGGTGGACGGCGCCATCGTCACGGTCGAACTCGCCGACCGCCGCCTCCAGGAAGGCGACTCTCCGCGCGAGGCGTATTCCTACGCCGCCAAGCGCATGGCCTGGCCCATCGTCGCCTCGACCGCGACCACCCTCTCGGTGTTCTTCCCCCTCCTGTTCTGGACCGGGCTCGTCGGCGAATTCATGAAGTACCTGCCGCTCACCGTGATCCTGACGCTCTTCGCGTCTCTCTTCATGGCGCTGATCTTCATCCCCGTGCTCGGCGGCGTGATCGGCAAGCGCCAGCCGCAGTCGGCCCGCGCCAAGGCCGCGCTCTACGGGGCCGAACAGGGCGACCCGCGCCGCATCGGCGGGTTCACCGGGGCCTATGTTCGCCTGCTCCAATGGGCGATCCTGCGCCCGGTGACGACGCTGCTCCTGGCGCTGGCGATGCTTCTGGGCGGCTTTGCGCTCTATGGGCAGTTCGGCAGCGGCGTCTCGTTCTTTCCGTCGGTCGAGCCCGAGTTCATGCAGGTCACCGTCCGTGCCCGCGACAACCTTTCGATCTACGAACGCGACGCGCTCGTGCGCACCGTCGAGAATCGCATCGCCGGTCAGGAGGGGGTGGAGAGCATCTACGCCCGTTCGAGCATCGGCGCCTCGGGCCAGCAGGACGAGGACGTGATCGGCACGATCCAGCTCGATCTGACCGACTGGGACACGCGCCCGACCGCCGAGACCATCGGCGCCGAGATTCGCGACAAGACCGCCGACATCGCCGGGATCCAGGTTCAGGTGCAGACGGAAAGCGGCGGGCCGACGCAAGGCAAGCCGGTGAACGTGCAGGTCACCGCCCCCACGCCCGCGGCCCAGACACAGGCGACCGTGCAGGTTCGCGCGATCATGGAAAAGGTCGGCGGCTTTACAGACGTGACCGATACGCGTCCCCTGCCCGGCGTCGAGGTTGCCATCAACGTCGACCGCGCCGAGGCGGCGCGCTTCGGCGCCGATGTCAGCCTCCTGGGGCAAGCGGTGCAGCTGCTGACGCAAGGAATCGAGGTCACCGACTACCGTCCCTCGGACGCCGATGGCGAGCTGCCGGTCCGCGTGCGCTTTCCTTCGGATGCACGCAGCCTGTCCGAACTCGGCAACCTGCGCGTCCCCACCTCGGCCGGGCTCGTCCCGATCCAGAACTTCGTCACGTTCGAGCCGACCGAGCGGGTGGGCGTCATCCGCCGCATCGACGAGCAGCGCGTCACGACCATTGAGGCCAACGTCGCACCGGGCCTTCTGGTGAACGACCAGACGGCGACCCTTCAAGCGGCCATCGACGCCGCCGAGCTACCCGAAGGGGCCGAGGTGGCCTTCGCCGGCGAGGCCGAGGACCAGGCCGAAAGCATGGCCTTCCTCGGCGCCGCCTTCGTCTCGGCGATCGTCCTGATGTTCGTCATCCTGCTGATCCAGTTCAACTCGTTCTATCAGTCCCTCGTGGTGATGAGCGCCATCGTCTTCTCGATCGCGGGCGTGCTTCTGGGGCTGGTCGTGACGGGCCGCCCGTTCGGCGTCGTCATGGGCGGCGTGGGCGTGATCGCGCTCGCCGGTATCGTGGTGAACAACAACATCGTGCTGATCGACACGTTCAACGATCTCCGCCGCGAGGGGATGGAGCCGCGTGAAGCGGCCCTGCGCACCGGCGCCCAGCGTCTGCGGCCCGTGGTGCTGACATCGGTGACGACGGCGCTCGGCCTTCTGCCCATGGTGATCGGCCTGAACATCGACTTCGTGGGGCGCGAGATCATCTACGGTGCGCCCTCCACCCAGTACTGGACCGAGCTTTCCTCGGCCATTGCCGGGGGGCTCGTGGTCGCGACGATCCTGACCCTCGTGGTCACGCCCGCGATGCTGATGCTGCGTCCCGGTGGCACGACAGAGCGTCCGCGCCGCCGCGGCTGGTTTCCGTGGAGGCGGTCGGCCAAGCCGGCCTGAGCCGGTCAATCCACCCCCTCGCGCTTTTTCGTGAGCGCATACCACGCCCAGAGCCCCCGCGCCGCCACGCCGCGCCAGGGCTGCCAAGCCTCGGCCATCTCGCGGAGCTGACGCTCCGTCGGGCGGCCGTCGAGGCCATATAGCAGCCGCGCGGCCTCCTGCAGCGCCAAATCCCCAGCCGGAAAGACATCCGCCCGGCCAAGCGAGAACAGCGCGTAGATTTCCGCCGTCCAGCGCCCGATGCCGGGCACGGCCACAAGGGTCGCCACAACCTCCTCCGACGGCGCGTGCGCCAAGGAGTCGAAGTCGATCCCCGCCTCGGCCAGTGCACGCACATAGCGGACCTTGGGCCGTGACAGGCCGCATCCCTTGAACAGTTCGTCCTCCGCCGCCCGCACCACGATCGGATCGTGCAGCCCCGCCGCCTCGACCCGCGCACCGATCGCCCGGGCCGAGGCCACGCTGACCTGCTGACTGACGATCGCCTGCACCAGTGCCGGAAAGCCGCCGGTGCGCAGCCGGTCCGGCCAGGGACCGGTCTCGGCCCGCGCCCGCGCCAAGGCCTCGTCCCGCCGGGCAAGCCATGCGGTGCCCTCCTCGATACAGGCGGGTCCGGTGATGATGCGCTCGTCCATCAGGACCTCTTCGCCAACTGCCGCACCCATTCGAGCGCGGCTTCTGTTTCGACCCGCGGGGCATCGGGGCGCGCAGGCCTTCGGATCATCGCAACCTCCATCCCCAGCCCGCGGGCCGCGTCGAGCTTCGCGCGGCTCGCCTCGCCCCCTGCGTTGCGCACGATCAGCCAGTCCAGCGCCAGCGCCCGGAATAGCCGCTCTTCGTCCCCCAGCGCGTAGGGCGGCACGCCGACCTGCCACGCCCCGTCCGCAAAGGGCGGCGGTCCCGCGGGTGCCGGTCCATTCCGCCGAACGAACACGCAGCGCCGCTCCATCGGTCCAAACCGCTCCAGCCGCTGCCGGCCGGTTACGATCAAAACCCGCGCGCCGGTGGGAGGCAGCCCCCCGGCACCGGCCTCGTCCTCGGCGGGATGCCAGCGATCCCCCTGCCCCGGACGCCACTGCGGCCGCAGAAGCTGAACGTAGGGCACGCCCGTTTCAGCGCAAATCCGCGCGCTGCGGAGAGAGATCCGTTCCGCGAATGGGTGCGTGGCGTCCAGAACCGCGGCGATGCCTTCGCGCAGAAGGAAGACGCGAAACCCCTCATCCCCGCCGAACCCGCCGATCCGCGTGCCGCAGGAGGGCGATTCCCGCGCGTCATCGGACAGAGACACGGTCACCGGAAGGTCGTGCAACTCGTGGGCCACCTGCCGCGCCTCCTGCGTTCCGCCAAGCAGCAGAAGCCGCATCCCCGCGTCACGCTGCATCAACTCCCGCCCTCTTGTCGTTCCAGTGCCCGGCCCCCTCCATGTGCCGGACAAAGCCGCGCGGTCAAGTTTTCGTGCTTGCATCGCGGCGGCGCCGGGGTACGGCTGTCGCATGACCGCCCCCGTCCATATCCAGCGGCGCAACGTCGCCCTTCTCACCGCCGCGCAGGCGATCCTCGGCGCGCAGCTTCCCGCGATCTTCGTGGTCGGCGGCCTTGCCGGCCAGACACTCGCGTCCAACCCCTGCTTCGCGACGCTGCCGATCTCGCTCATCGTGCTGGGGTCGATGCTGTCGGCGCAGCCTCTGTCGTCCCTGATGCAGAGGTACGGCCGTCGCGCGGGGTTCTGGGTGGGCGCGGCCGCAGGTGCCACGGGAGCGATCATCGGGGCGACCGGGCTCTACCTTGCCAGCTTTCCGATCTACCTTCTGGGGTCGCTTCTGTCGGGGACGTTCATGTCCTCGGTCGGGTTCTACCGGTTTGCCGCCGCCGACACCGCGTCCGAAAGCTTCCGGCCCAAGGCGATCTCCTACGTGCTCGCAGGCGGGCTCGTATCGGCGATCCTCGGGCCGCAACTGGTCAAGGCGACCTCGGACGCAATGGTGGTGCCCTTCCTCGGAACGTATCTCGGCATCGTGGGGCTGAACGCGGTGGGCGCGCTGCTGTTCTTTGGCCTGCGCATCCCGCGCCCGCCGATGCCCGCGCCCGACGCCCCCGTCGCCCGCACCCGGCGCGAGCTTTTGCGCACCCCCACCGTGGCCGTCGCGATCATATGCGCCATGGTCGCCTACGCGCTGATGAACCTGGTGATGACATCGACGCCGCTTGCCGTGGTGGGGTGCGGGTTCTCGCGGAACAGCGCGGCGGACGTGGTGACAGGGCACGTGCTAGCGATGTACGTGCCGTCGTTCTTCACCGGCCACCTGATCGCGCGCTTCGGCACCACCCGGATCATCTCGGCCGGCTTGGTCTGCCTTGCCGGAGCGGGCGTGATCGCACTTTCCGGCGTCGAACTGGCGAACTTCTTCGGCGCACTGGTCCTTCTCGGCCTCGGGTGGAACTTCGGCTTCATCGGCGCGACCACGATGCTGTCCGGCGCTCACACCCCGGAAGAGCGTGGCCGGGTCCAGGGCATGAACGACTTCGCCGTGTTCGGCTGCGTCACACTCGCGTCGCTGGCGTCCGGCGGGCTGATGAACTGCGCCGGCGGCACGGCCGAGCAGGGCTGGGCTGCCGTCAACATCGCGATGATCCCGTTCCTGACCCTCGCTGGAGCCGCCCTCATCTGGCTCCGCCGCCAGCCGCGGGCCGCCTGAGCCGCCAACGTCCCGCATCTGCACGGGGTAGCGGGAAAATGGCCTAGATGCGGAGGCTGACGACCTTAGGCTCAGGACCCAGCAATCAGGTTGAGGCTGTGCGGCCCGCATGATTCACGGCCCTCGAACAAGAGGGG
>NZ_JBELKF010000027.1:0-21088 GCF_042089775.1 Palleronia sp. | reverse complement strand
GGAGGGACTTGAACCCCCAACCAAAGCGTTATGAGCGCTCTGCTCTAACCAATTGAGCTACAGGCCCGTCTGCCCCGCCCTTAGCAGAGCTGCGCGGGCAGGGGAAGCGCCCGACTTGCGGCAAAGCCCGTTCCGCGATAACGCCGCGGCACATATTCCGGGGGCTGCCATGACCGATAAAGACGACGGACTGACCTATGCCGCTGCGGGCGTGGACATCGCGGCCGGTAATGACCTTGTCGAGCGGATCAAGCCGGCAGCCGCACGCACCAAGCGGCCCGGCACGATGTCGGGGCTTGGCGGCTTTGGTGCGCTCTTCGATCTTAAGGCGGCCGGCTTCAGCGACCCTGTTCTTGTGGCTGCGACGGACGGTGTCGGCACAAAGCTGCGCATCGCCATCGACACGGGCGAGGTCGGGCAGGTCGGCATCGACCTCGTCGCGATGTGCGTCAACGATCTCGTTTGCCAGGGCGCCGAGCCCCTGTTCTTTCTCGACTATTTCGCGACGGGCAAGCTGGATGCCGAGGCCGCCGCGCGCGTAGTCGAAGGCATCGCCGAAGGCTGCGCCCGGTCGGGTTGCGCGCTGATCGGGGGCGAGACGGCCGAGATGCCGGGCATGTATCACGGCGGCGACTTCGATCTTGCCGGCTTTGCCGTCGGCGCGATGGAGCGGGGCAGGGCGCTGCCCACCGGCGTGGTGGACGGGGACGTAATCCTCGGCGTCGAAAGCAGCGGTGTCCATTCCAACGGCTTTTCGCTGGTCCGCCGGATCGTCGAGCGTGCAGGCCTCGCCTGGTCCGACACCTGCCCGTGGGACGAAAGCACGACGCTCGGCGCTGCGCTGCTGACGCCGACGGCGCTTTACGTCAAGGGTGCGCTCGGCGCCATCGAGGCCGGCGCCCATGCCTTTGCCCACATCACCGGCGGCGGCTTGGTCGAGAACCTGCCGCGCGTGCTGCCGGACGAACTCGGGGCCGAGATCAACCTCGGCGCGTGGGAGCTTCCGCCGGTCTTTACATGGCTGCGCCAGCAGGGAGGGGTCAGCGAGGCCGAGATGCTCCGGGCCTTCAACTGTGGCATCGGGTTCGTTGTCGTCGTCCCCGTGGACGGCGCCGCCGAGGCGACCGCAGCCTTCGAGGCCGAGGGTCAGACGGTCCACCGGATCGGCCGCGTTGCCAAAGGCGCGGGCATGACCACCGTCGGCGCCCTGTGAAGCGCGTCGCCATCCTCCTTTCGGGCGGCGGGTCGAACATGGCCCGCCTCGTGCAGAGCATGACGGGCGATCACCCCGCGCGGCCCTGCCTGGTGTTGTCGAACGATCCGAACGCGGGCGGTCTCGTGCGGGCACGGAACTGGGGGATCGCGACGGCCGCGGTGGATCATCGTCCCTTCGCCGGGGACCGTGCGGCGTTCGAGGCGGCCTTGTCCGGCCCCCTTCGCGCCGCACGGCCGGATGTGATCTGCCTTGCCGGCTTCATGCGGATCCTGACCGGCGACTTCATAGCGGAATGGGAAGGGCGGATGCTGAACATCCACCCGTCGCTTCTGCCGAGTTACCGGGGCCTTCGGACCCACGCCCGCGCCCTCGAGGCCGGTGAGCGCGATGTCGGCTGCACGGTCCACGAGGTGATCCCGGATCTCGACGCAGGGCCGATCCTGGGCCAGGCGCGCGTGCCGGTGCTCGAGGGGGACGATCCTGCGACCCTCGCCGCGCGCGTCCTGACGATGGAGCACCAGCTTTATCCGGCGGTGCTGTACCGCTACGTCCTGGGAGATCGCACCCCGGTGATCATGGACTGGACCGCCGACAACCGAGCCAGCTAACGCGATGCCTTTTCGTCGAGGCCGGAGCGACCTTCGCGGCGGGTCAATTCGGCGTCGATATCAGCCAGCGTCACGTCGCGCGTTGCGCACATGACCATCAGGTGATAGAGCACATCGGCTGCCTCCGAGGTCAGCCGCGCCCGATCGCCTTTTACCGCTTCGATGATCGCCTCGACGGCTTCTTCGCCGAACTTTTCGGCCGCCTTTTCGGGGCCCTTCGCCAGCAGTTTGGCCGTCCAGCTTTCATCCGGGTCCGCGCCCTTGCGCAGCTCGATCGTCGCGGCGAGACGGGCGAGGGCGTGATCGTCCTTCATGCGAGCCTCACGGGAATGCCGGCGGCGGCCATGTGCGCCTTGGCCTCGCCGATGGTGTAGTCGCCGAAGTGGAAGATCGACGCGGCCAGAACCGCCGACGCGCCGCCTTCGGTCACGCCTTCGACGAGGTGGTCGAGCGTGCCGACGCCGCCGCTCGCGATTACCGGGACCGACACCGCGTCCGAGATCGCGCGGGTCAGCGGAAGGTTGAAGCCGGACCGCGTACCGTCCCGGTCCATCGAGGTCAGCAGGATCTCTCCAGCACCCTTGGCCACGACGTTCTGGGCAAACTCGACCGCGTCGATGCCGGTAGGCTTGCGGCCGCCATGGGTGAAGATCTCCCATCGACCGGGCTCCACCGTCTTGGCGTCGATTGCGACGACGATGCATTGCGCGCCGAAGCGGTCGGCGGAATCGGCAACAACGTCCGGATTGGCGACGGCGGCCGAATTGAACGAGACCTTGTCGGCACCAGCCAGCAGCAGGTTGCGCACGTCATCGGCCGTCCGCACGCCGCCGCCGACGGTCAGCGGCATGAAACACTGTTCCGCAGTCCGGCGAGCGAGGTCGAACATCGTGCCGCGATTTTCATGCGTGGCGTGGATGTCGAGAAAGCACAGTTCGTCCGCGCCGGCGGCGTCATAGGCGCGCGCGGCTTCCACGGGGTCGCCTGCATCGCGCAGGTCCACGAAATTGACGCCCTTGACCACGCGGCCATCAGCCACGTCGAGGCAGGGAATGATGCGGGTTTTCAACATGGCGCTTCAGTAGCCGCGACGCGCGCGGGGAACAAGTATTCGCTGCTGCCGCGCGAACCTGTCAGGCCGCCTCGTCCCGCTCGATCCGCACCGGCACGCCTTTTGACCCTGGCGTTTTCGAGGCCGCGTCGTGCAGCGACAGGGGCATCAGGACATTTGCTTCGGGATAATACGAGCCGACCGTGCCCTCGGGGATCTCGAAGCGGATCACCGACAGCGCGCCGAGGCGCCGTTCGATTCCGTCGCCGGCATCGCCGACGAGGGCCACGCGATCCCCGTGCTCCAGCCCTTCGCGGGCCATGTCGGCCTCGTTCATCAGGACGACGTCTCGCGTCCCTTCGATCCCGCGCAGGCGGTCCGAATGGCCGTAGATCGTCGTGTTGAACTGGTCGTTCGAGCGCATGGTCATCAGCGTGTACCGTCCCTCGATCCGTTCGAACGCCAGCGCATTCAGCCGGTCGGGCGTGGTGAATTGCGCCTTGCCGCTTTCCGTCTGCCACTTGCGGAAGTGGGCGGGATTCTCGCGCCAGAAGCCGCCGGGCTGGTTCATGCGCTTGTTGTAATCGCGGAAATCGTCGGGATAGGTCGCTTCGATCAGGTCACGCACCTTGCCGTAGTCGGCCACCCAGTCGCGCCAGGGACGATGGGCGTTCGGCTCTGTCACGCGCTCGGCGATCCCGGCAACGATGGCGAGTTCGGATTTCAGGTGTTCGGATGCGGGGGAACGGTGGCCGATGGAGCCATGGATAAGCGAGAAGCTGTCCTCGGTCGAGATGTACTGGTTGCCGGTGGCCTGCTCGTCGACTTCGGACCGCGCAAGGCAAGGCAGGATGTAGGACCGCTTGCCGGGGTGGAGGTGGCTTCGGTTGAGTTTGGTCGAGATCGAGACGGTCAGGTCCTGCTCGCGCCAGGCATCCTGGATGCGGCCGGTATCCGGCACCGCGCGCACCAGGTTGCCGCCCAGGTTGAGCATCGCGCGCACGCTGCCGTCGAGGATGCCTTCGACCGCATCGACGATGTGGGTGCCGTCCTTTTCGGGCGGATCGAAATCGAAGAGCTCGCGAAGCTTGTCCATGGGGACGAGATTGGTCTTCTCCGCGATGCCGACGGTGCGCTGCCCCTGCACGTTGGAATGTCCGCGGACAGGGCAGACGCCCGCGCCCGTGCGGCCGATATTGCCGCGCAGGAGCAGCAGGTTGACCAGCATCGCGACGTTGTCGGCGCCTCCGGCCTGCTGCGTCAGCCCCATGCCGTAGACGCCGATCACCCGCTCGGCCTCCATGTAGACCTGCGCCGCGTCGCGAAGATCGGCTTCGGTTAGGCCGCATTCATCCGTGATGGTTTTCCATTCTGCAGTGCGGGCGCGGTCAATGAAGGTGTCGAAGCCGATCGTGTGCTCTTCGATGAACGGCCAGTCGATCGGACCCTCGCGCCCCTCGGCGCGGGCGGCATCGTCGGCCTCAATCACCGCCTTGCAGATCCCTAGGATCGCCGCGATGTCGCTGCCCGCCCTCAGCTGGTGATACTGGTCGGAGATCTTCGTCTCTTCGCCCGTCAGCATCGCCGTCGGGTTCTGCGGGTCTACGAAAGAGACGAGGCCCTGCTCGCGGATCGGGTTGAAGGTGACGATCTTCGCGCCGCGCTCCTTAGCGTCCCTCAAGGGGTGGAGGAAGCGGGGCGAGTTGCTGCCGGGGTTCTGACCGAAGAAGAAATAGCAGTCGGTTTCGGCCAGATCCTCCCAGATTACGGTGCCCACGGGCGAGCCAATGACCTTCTTCAGGCCCACGCTCGTCGTCTCATGACACATGTTCGACGATTGCGGCAGGTTGTTGTTGCCGTATAGCCGGGCCAGCAGCGCCCAGAGGTACGATGCTTCGAGACCCGCGTGGCCTGATGCGTAGAAGACGACGCTCTCGCGCGGCAGGTCCTTCAGCACCTCGGCAATGCCGTCGAAGGCTTCCTCCCACGACACCTCGACATAGCGGTCGGTATCGGGGTCATAGCGCAACGGCTGGGTCAAACGTCCCGTCGATTCCAGCTGGTGATCAGTCCAGTCGAGCAATTCGGTGACGGTGTGGTCGTCCCAGAACGCGGGCGTGCACCGCGCCGAGGTCGACTCCCACAGGGTCTTCTTGGCGCCATTCTCGCAGAATTCGAAGTGGCTGTAGTTCGGCGGCTTGGACCACGCGCACGAGGCGCACATGAACCCGCCGGGCTTGTTTTGCCGGCCGAGCGTCTCGATCACGCCTGGCGTCGGCCACGACCTGCCGAACAGTTCTGTCATGCCGCGCATCGACCCCCAACCTCCGGCGGGTCCGACCTTGCCCGGCTGATCGGTATGCTGCTTGTCCTCGTCGTGTGACATCGAGACACCTTCCTCTTCATGACTCGCAGGTTCAACGGCCGGACCCTCAAAAAGATGCAGGGGAGACGCGGCAATCTTCGCCGGAACCGCAGGGCTCGCCAGTTGCTTGTCTGATGAACGAAGGGGAGAGACGCCGGATGGCCCAATTGGCCCTTGTTCCACCGACCCAAGCCGCAGCGCCTCGCGGATTGCCCGACGAGGTGCCGGTCGCCATCACCTGCAACGGGTCCAGTCAGGCGGTAATGATGGCTTCTCCGCACGACATCGAGGATTTCGCCTGGGGCTTCACCTGGACAGAAGGAATCGTTTCGGGCCGGGCGGAGGTCGAGCAGTTTGACACCGTCGACCACGGCGCGAACGGAATCGAGGCGCGGTTCTGGCTGACGTCAGACCGGGCCGAAGCCCTTGCCGCACGGCGCCGTGAGCGGGTCGGCCCGGTGGGGTGCGGCCTGTGCGGTATCGAAAGCCTCGAAGAGGCGACGCGCCCTTTGCCGCGGGTCGACGCTGGGGGCGCGATACCGGCATCCGACATCGCCCGCGCGACCGATATGCTGCGCACGGCGCAATCCCGCAGCGCTCACTGCCGGGGGTTGCACGCGGCTGGGTTTCTGCAGCCGGGCCGAGGCGTCGGAACCGTGCGCGAGGATGTCGGGCGGCACAACGCGCTCGACAAGGTGTGCGGAGCGGTGCTTCGGGCGGGAAAGGATGCGGCTGCCGGTGCTATCGTCCTGTCGAGCCGGGTATCCATCGATCTCGTGCAGAAGACGGCGACCGCGGGCTGCCCCATACTCGTCGCCGTCTCGACCCCCACGCGCGCGGCCGTCGCGGCTGCCGAGGCGGCCGACCTGACGCTCGTGGCGCTTGCCCGCGGCGGTGCGTTCGAGGTCTTCACCCACCCGCGCCGCATCGTCTGAGGAAAGGCCTAGCTGCGCAGCGCGTGAAGCGCCCGAGCAAGGTCGATCGCCCCGTCATAGATGGCCCGGCCCGAGATCGCGCCGGCAATCACGCCCGTGTCGCGCAGAGTCGTGAGATCCGCCATTGACGATACGCCACCGGACGCGATGACCGGGATCGACACGGCGCGGGCAAGCGCTTCGGTCGCCTCCACGTTCGGACCCGCCATCGCGCCATCCCGATCGATGTCGGTGTAGATGATCGCCGCCACGCCCGCGTCCTCGAAGCTGCGCGCAAGGTCGGTGACCTGCATGTCGGTCTCTTCGGCCCAGCCGCGCGTGGCGACGCGGCCGTTCCGTGCATCCAGCCCCACGGCGACACGTCCGGGATGCTTGGCGGCGGCCTGCCGCACGAGGTCCGGGTTCTCGACCGCCACCGTGCCGAGGATCACCCGCGCGAGGCCCTTGTCGAGCCACATGTCGATGGTGTCCATGTCGCGGATGCCGCCGCCCAGCTGGCATGGCACGTCCACGCGCTTCAGGATGCCATCGACCGCTGCGCCGTTGATCGGCTTGCCCTCGAACGCGCCGTTCAGATCCACGAGGTGCAGCCACTCGCATCCCGCCTGCTGGAACGTCACCCCCTGGGCGGCCGGGTCTTCGCCGAACACGGTGGCCGCGTTCATGTCGCCGCGCAGCAAGCGCACGCATTGGCCGTCCTTGAGGTCGATGGCTGGGTAGAGGATCATGGCGCTCTCCGGAGCATGGGCTTTTGCGCGCCTTCTGTCATCGTGCGGCAGCCTTGCCAAGCCGACCCAACGTCACGCTTTGTCGGCGCCGCGGATTGAGCAAGCATCAAGAAGATTTCATGGGAGGAGACACACTTGAAACGCATGCTCATCGCCCTCGCGGCGACCTTCACCCTTGCCGGCATGGCGGCCGCCGACCCGATCGAAGGAACCTGGCAGACCCAGCCCGACGAAGGGCGCGTCGGCCACATCCAGATCACGGCTTGCGGCAACGGGTTCTGCGGCACCAAGATGCGAACTTTCGACACCAGCGGCACGCCGGTGCAGTCGCCGACGGACGGCGTGCAGATCGTCCGGTCGATGGTTCCAAAAGGCGACGGCCGGTACACCGGCGAGGTGTACCGCCCGTCCAATGACAAGGTCTATTCGGGCAAGGCTGCGGTCAGCGGCAACCAGATGACCCTGTCGGGCTGCGTGGCGGGCGGGTTGATCTGCAAGAGCCAAACCTGGGTGAAGGTCCAGTAGTCCGGCGGAACGACACGGCCGCGCATGGTGTTGGTCCCGGACCCTGACAATCGGGAAAAAGGACCGACACCCATGCCCATCGTGCAAACCACCGACAAGACCGAGCTTTTCGTCAAGGACTGGGGCGAGGGGCGCCCGGTCGTGCTGATCCACGGCTGGCCGCTCAACTCGGACAGCTGGGAGCACCAAGCCGTCGCCCTGACCGAGGCGGGCTATCGCGTCATCTTTTACGATCGCCGAGGGTTCGGCCGGTCGGGTCAGCCCTTCAAGGGATACGACTACGACACGATGGCCGACGACCTGGCGAGCGTGATGGAGGCGCTCGACCTGCGCGATGTGAGCCTCGTCGGCTTCTCCATGGGCGGAGGCGAGGTCGCACGCTATGTCTCGCGCCACGGCACCACAAAGCTGCGGCAGGCGGTGCTGGTGTCGTCCATCGCGCCGTTCATGAAGAAGACGGATGACAACCCGAACGGTGTCGGTGAGGATGTCTTCACGCAAATGAAGGACGCCATCAAGAAGGACCGCCCCAACTTCATGCGCGACTTCTTTCCCGGCTTCTACGGCAACGAAACGGCGGCCGGCGGCGTCTCAGAAGGGGTTCTGCACTGGACGTGGGCGATGGCAATGATGGCGTCGCCCAAAGCCACGCTCGATTGTGTCGACGCCTTCGGCCACACCGACCTGCGCCGAGACATGGCGGCTTTCGACATCCCTACGCTGATCGTCCACGGCACCGGCGACGAGGTTGTGCCGATCGACACGTCCGGCCGCGCTGCCGCCGCAGCCATCAAGGATGCGACGTTGAAGGAATACGATGGCGCCCCGCATGGCCTCACCGCCACCCACGCCGAACAGCTCAACCGGGACCTGATCGACTTCCTGAAAGGCTGAGGGGAACGACGACGGGCCGCTGCGCGCGACCCGTGCGTCAGCGCCTGCTAACCCTTCGGATGTGTCCGCAAATATCGGGCAAGGCCAGCAAGCGCCCGGCGCACCGCGGGCACGGATCGCCCCTCGTGATGCGCAACCAGCCATTCTTCGCTTCGCAGCTCGGGGATCGGCTCTCCGACGCGGATCAGGCCGGCGCGGCGCTTGGCGGCGAAGACCGGCAGCACGATCCGGCCGAGGCCTGCCTCGGCCATTGCGGCGGCGACCGGGCCGCTGTTGGCGCGGGCCGTGACGTCCGCGCCGTGACGGTCGAGCATCCACCGTTGGGACCGCGTGACGAAGCTTCCTTCGGCGGGGCCGATCCATCCGGTCACCTCGGGGGCGGCCGCATAGATCGCGTAGTCCACGAAGCCGACGCGCCGGCCCGCGAGCCACGGGCAGTCGGGCACCGCGTTGCAGATGCCGATCTCGACCTCGCGGCGGCCGATATCGAGCACCCGGTCGCACTGAACGAAATCCGGTGTCCATCCCAAGCCCGGGCGCCAGAAGTCTGTCAGGTGATCGGCAAGGTCGATCATGGTCCAGGTTCCGGCGGTGATCCGCACGCGGGCATTGGCGGGGCGGCCGATTCCCGTGGCCTCCCGCTCCATTCTGGCCGTGCGCCGGGCGAGCGTCTGCCCGGCAGGCGTCAGCGCATATCCGTCCGCACCGTGAAGGAACAGCGCCTCGCCGATCCGGTCCTCGAGCGCCCGCAGGCGCCGGGACAGGGTTGTGGGGCTGAGCCCGGTTTCGACTGCCGCATCGCGCAAGGCACCGCACCGCGACACGGCGGCGAAGAGGCGCAGGTCATCCCAGTTCACGCTTTGCATATCTGCAAGTTTAGTTGCCGGACCGGCCGACGGAAAGCCGGCGCAGGCGCGGTAGAGCAGAATGGTGAAACGGAGGCCCTGACATGACCCGGACACCATTCTACCGCCGTGACCCGCAGCCGCTCAGCGGCTATGAGGTCGAACGCTTGATGATCGCCGAGCGGCTGGCTCGAGAAAGTTCCCGCCGCTCGGTCCGGTGCTGGCTGCGCGCGCTCTTGGCGCTGCTGCGCCGCAAGCCGCCTACATGAAGCCGAGTTCGAGGCGCGCCTCGTCGGACATCATGTCCATGCCCCAGGGCGGATCCCACGTGATGTCGACATCCACCTGCTTGACACCGGGCAGGGGCTCGATCGCCTCGGCGACCCAGCCGGGCATCTCGCCGGCCACGGGACAGCCGGGCGCGGTGAGCGTCATGATCACGCTGACCTCGTTCTCGTCGTTGATCAGGATCGTATAGACGAGACCCAGGTCGTAGATGTTCACGGGGATCTCGGGGTCGTACACCGTGCGGCACGCCTCGACGATCTGCTCGTGCAGAGGATGGTCGGTGGTGGACGGCTTGATCAGCGGCGCCCCTTCCAGCTGGTCTGACATGCGAATTCCCCTCGATCGTCCTAGGATCACATAGGAATTGGCGGCCGGACAGTCCAGAGGGTCAGTCGCGCATGTCGCCCAGCCCGCTTTCCGGAAGCATCTTCCGATCGCTTTCGTTCTCGATCCGCTGGCACTCCTTCAGGATCCGCTCGCCCATGGCGCATTGCATGGGCCAGACCTTGCTCGGATTCTCGACGCGGTACTGGAACCGGATCGTGATCCCGAAGGCGTCATGACCGAGGATCAGGACCTTGCAATCGTCGTCCTTGGTGACCTCGGGCTCTTCTTCGGCGAGATCAAGGAACGCTTCGCGAATCGCGTCGATATCCGCGTGCTGGTGCAGCGTCATCTTGTTCCAGCAGATCTTGCCGCCCGATTCCATCGACCAGTTCTCGAACTTGTCGCTGATGAAGTCGCTGACCGGCACGACCACGCGATTGTCGTCCCAGGTGCGCAACTGGATATAGGTGAAGTGAATGCGCTCCACCGTGCTGAAAACCCCTTGGAAGATGATCAGGTCGCCGATCCGGGCCGAGCGGTTCATGGCGATCTGAAGGCTCGCCAGGATGTTGCCCAGGACGTGCCGCGCCGCAAAGCCGATGATCAAGGTGAGGGCGCCGGCCGAGGCGAGAAGCGAGAACCCGAGCGAGCGGAATACATTGGCCGAGGCCAGCACGATCCCGAGACCGGCGATGCACCCCAAAACGATCGCCGCACGCCGGGCCGCCGTCATGAGGGTGGCATAGTTGCGGACGGTTGAATTGTCTGGATCGGACAGACGCGAGGCGTCGAAGGTGACGATGCGATCCAGCGCGGTGTCCAGAAGCGACATCGTGAACATGAGGATGGCGACCACGTAGGCAATCAGCGTCACCGGCGTCAGGACCGAGGCGACCGCGCCCGACACGGTTAGCACGTTCAACGCAAGGACGAGTACGACAGACGTCGTGACGATGATGATCAGCGGCCACCGGACCGCCCGGAGTGCGACGCGAGACCAATAGCCCGTGGCTCTTCGAGACAGCAGGTCGAAGATCTTGTAGGACAACCATCCCGCAAAACCTGCACCAATGATGATGAGCGGAAGGCCGATCGTCTCGAGCACCCGCGTGCCGAACACGGTCTCCCGCTTGAGCCACATCGGCAGGCCCTTTTCGAACTCGTTCGGCCCGTAGCGTTCATAAAGCGACGGGATCTGCGAGACGGTCCGCTGCGAGAACACCCAAACGGGTTCTCCGTCCGACGGCTTCACGCGGTTCAGACGGATCGCCGCCTCGCGATCACCCTCATCCAGCACACCGATGAGAAGGGAACGGCGCGGGTTTCCGGCCATGGCGGCGGACGACGATTGCCGCGCCTCCAGGGAGTCGGGTCGTTCAAGCAACTGTCGCCATGAGATGATCGCTCGACGTTCCAGAACGTCTGCGAGATGCGACGCCAAGGTCGGTCCGCGCCTCGCCTGATCTTCGGCCGGTATACCGCTGAGGTCGAGCATATGGGCGGCAACCTCGGGCGCGTTCGCGTCGATGGCATCGAGGAAGCTCTCAACCGACCCCTGCGGCGTCCGGCGGTCGACCCAATCCGGCGGCGGGGCCAGTCCCTCGTTCAGCGTCTCGACCGGAAACCACGTGCCCGGCGGTTCGTCACCCGATGGCGACCCGACGCCGCCGTCCTCCTGGGATTGCGAGGATCCGGCGCCGCCGATGGGTTGGGCGGCGGCCGGCAGGCAGAACAGAACGGATGAAAGGGCAAGGGCGGCGGCGCGAAGAATGGTCATGGCGCGAATATGGCGCAAACCTGCGCGAAGTCTCGTCGCGCTCTGCGTTCACCCCGATTGGCCGGATCGACCCCGCTTGCGCGCCGGGGCCGGGCGGGCGCGCTTTTCGATCATGTCGTAGAGCGCGGCGCACAGGTTCTTGCCGCTTGCCGTCTCGGCTCCCTCGAATCCGGGAGAGCTGTTGACCTCGAGCACCTTCGGCCCGTCATCGGACCGGAGCAAGTCCACGCCCGCCAGTCCCAGCCCGAAGGCCCGGGCGGCGCGGATCGCCGTTTCGCGCTCGGTCTTGGTGATCCGGACCGCCGACGCGGTGCCGCCCATGTGGAGGTTCGACCGGAATTCGCCGGCCGCCGCGCTGCGCTTGATCGAGGCTTCGACCCGGCCGCCCATGACGATGCAGCGGATATCCTCGCCATTCGCCTCCTTGACGAATTGCTGCACCAAGAAGTTCGCCTTGAGGCCCCGGAACGCCGAGATCACGCTTTCGGCGGCCTTTTTCGTCTCGGCCAGCACGACCCCCTTGCCTTGGGTCGATTCCAGCAGCTTCACAATAACCGGCGCGGAACCCACGATGTTCATCAGGTTCGCCGTGTCCTTCGGCGACGAGGCGAAGGCGGTCACGGGCATTCCGATCTTCTGGCGGGCAAGCACTTGGTGGGCATGCAACTTGTCGCGGCTGGCGGTGATCCCGGCAGAGCCGTTCAGGCACCACGTCCCGATCGTCTCGAACTGGCGCACGATTGCGGTGCCGTAGGGTGTGATCGAGGCGCCGACGCGGGGAATCACGGCGTCATAGCGGGGCAGGCGCTTGCCGTCGTAGTAGATGTCGGGCGCCATGGCGTTCAGTGTCATGTAGCAGCGCAGGGTGTCGATGACCTCGACCGTGTGGCCTCGCTTTTCGCCCTCTTCGACGAGGCGGCGGGTGGAGTAGGTGTCGGGCTCGCGGCTGAGGACGGCGATGCGCAGCGACCGGTCGGGGGCGACTTCGCGCACCTTGGCTGAGGAGTAGACGTCATAGGTCAGCTCGGGCTGGCAGAAGCTGTCCTGCGGGGCGACCACGGCATCCTCGGGGATGCCCTGACGGCCGATCAGCATTCGGTACTGCATCGAGCCGCGATCGGTCAGCGTCAACTCGACCGGCCAGCTACGCCCGTCGAGTTGCAGCTTGCTCTCGATCACGTAGCGCAGCTCGGCCTCGCCGTTCGAGGATGTCACCTCGCGGCGATCCACCACCGGGGCGGAACAGGCGATGGCAAGGTCCGGCTTCTGCGGAACCGGATACATCAGGAACCGGACCTTCGGGTTCGAGGCGGGGCCGAAGGGCTCGATCTCGAACGCATGAAGCGCCGAGGTCTTGGCACCGGTATCGACCTTGGCTTTCAGCGCCGGCAACCCGAGATCGGGCAGGGCGACCCATTCTTCCCAGCCAAGACGTAGCGGTTCTGTCATGCGTCAGCTCTCCTGCTTCGGTCGCGGGCGTTTCGGTCCGGGGAATTGCGCGAACCTGCGGCGGCCTGCAACCCGAGATACAATCTTCGGATCACAACGACGCGACCGCGCCCCGGGTCCGCGCACGCCTCGGCGGTGCTTCCCATCGCACGCAAGGGGGCGTAAGTCCCGGCGCCATGAACGAGTTCACCTTCACGCTCCATGCGACCGACGGTGCCGCCCGCACGGGTCGCATCGACACCCCCCGCGGCGAGATCCGCACGCCCGCCTTCATGCCCGTTGGCACTGCTGCGACGGTGAAGGCGATGATGCCGGAAAGCGTCCGCGAGACCGGCGCCGACATCCTGCTGGGCAATACCTATCATCTGATGCTGCGCCCCGGTGCCGAGCGGATCGCGCGGTTGGGCGGACTGCACCGCTTCATGAACTGGGACCGGCCGATCCTGACCGACTCCGGCGGATTCCAGGTGATGAGCCTGGCCGAGCTGCGCAAGCTGGACGAAGACGGGGTGACGTTCCGCTCGCATATCGACGGCTCGAAGCACCGGCTGAGCCCCGAGACGTCGATGGAGATCCAGCGGCTTCTGGGCTCGGACATCGTGATGGCCTTCGACGAGTGCCCCGCGCTGCCGGCTGACCGCGACCGCATCGCATCGTCGATGCGCCTGTCGATGCGCTGGGCCGCCCGGTCCCGCGCGGCCTTCGGCGACCGTCCCGGCCACGCCCTGTTCGGCATTCAGCAGGGGGGACTCGAGCGGGACCTGCGGCAGGAATCGGCCGAAGCCCTGCGCGAGATCGGGTTCGAGGGCTATGCCATCGGCGGCCTTGCCGTGGGCGAAGGGCAGGAGGCGATGTTCGACTGCCTCGACTACGCGCCCGGCATGCTGCCCGAGGACAAGCCGCGCTACCTCATGGGCGTGGGCAAGCCGGACGACATCGTGGGGGCCGTGAAGCGCGGCGTCGACATGATGGATTGCGTGCTGCCCTCACGCTCGGGACGGACGGGGCAGGCCTGGACGCGGCGCGGGCAGGTCAACATCAAGAACGCCCGCCACGCCGACGACCCGCGCCCCCTGGACGAACACTGCACATGCCCCGCCTGCCGCAGTTACAGCCGCGCCTACCTGCACCACGTCTTCCGCGCGGGCGAGATGATTTCGGGGATGCTGCTGACCTGGCACAACCTGCACTACTTCCAGGAGATCATGGCCGAGATGCG
Organism: Palleronia sp.; assembly: GCF_042089775.1. Lineage (NCBI taxonomy): Bacteria > Pseudomonadati > Pseudomonadota > Alphaproteobacteria > Rhodobacterales > Roseobacteraceae > Palleronia > Palleronia sp. The sequence continues at coordinate 6,861 of NZ_JBELKF010000027.1, read as the reverse complement.
CGCCGCCATATCCGAGGGCCGCTTCGCCGCGTGGGAGGCCGACTTTCACGCCACCCGCGCGGAGGGCGACATCGAGCCGCTTTAGGCGTCCCGCACCCGCCAGTGCAGGGGCATCCCGGGATCGAAGACAGTGACGGAGCCGTCTTCGGTGTCGATGGCGGCGGGGTAGTCGACCGGCTCGCCCTTCTCCAGCGTGATCGTGCCCTCGTTCACAGGGAGGCGGTAGAAGGCGGGGCCGTTCAGCGAGGTGAAAGCTTCCAGCCGGTTCAGCGCGCCCATCATTTCGAACACTTCAGCGAGGATCGACAGGGTGTTGGTCGCGGTGAAGCAGCCGGCGCACCCGCAGGGCTGCAGCTTGGCGTGATCGGGATGCGGCGCGCTGTCGGTGCCAAGGAAGAAGGAGCCCGCGCCAGAGGTCGCCGCATCGACCAGCGCCCGCCGGTGCGTCTCGCGCTTGGCGACGGGCAGGCAGTAGTAGTGCGGTCTGATCCCGCCGGCGAGGATGTGGTTGCGGTTGATGACCAGGTGATGCGCCGTGATCGTGGCGGCGAGGTCAGGGCCGCCGTCGGTGACGTAGTCCACGGCATCGCTTGTCGTCACGTGCTCCATGACCACGCGCAGGCCAGGAATGTCGCGGCGGATCGGGTCGAGGATGCGGTCGATGAACACAGCCTCGCGGTCGAAGATATCGACATCCGGGTCGACAACCTCTCCGTGGACGAGCAGCGGCAGGCCGATCTGCGCCATGTTCTCCAGTACCCGGCGCACCTTGCCGAAGTCGCGCACGCCCGAGGCGGAGTTCGTGGTGGCCCCGGCAGGATAGAGCTTCACCGCCGTGATCAGCCCGACCTCGGCCGCGGCGCGCAGGTCGCGCACCTCGGTCTCTTCGGTCAGGTAGAGCGTCATCAGCGGCCGGAATTTCGACCCGGTCGGCTTGGCGGCAAGGATCCGGTCGCGGTAGTCGGCGGCATCGGCCCCGGTGACCACCGGGGGCACGAGGTTCGGCATGACGATGGCGCGGGAGAAATGGCGCGAAGTTTCGGGCAGGACGGCCTTCAGCATGGCGCCGTCGCGCAGATGCAGATGCCAATCGTCGGGGCGGCGGATGGTGAGCGTTTCCATGCCGTTCCGATACGATGTCCCGCGGCGGCCGTCCACTGTGCGTGACCCGTGCCAAGACGCGACGCCTTCGGGAAACGCCGTCAGATTGTCTACAAATCGCCATCCTCATTCAGAAGGTTTGCCGGTATCCTCGCGGGTGCGCGCTGACCCAATCCCAGGAGCTGTCCCTGTGGACGTAATACATCGACATGTCCGGACCCTCGACGTGGGGCGCGGCCGCCTTTGGGCGGTGGTGCCGGGCGACGGCGACGTTGTGTCCTGCTTTTTTCCTGCGGGCTTTCCCAAGCAGGCGATCACGAACACCGACGGCTTTTCCGTGAAAGAGTTGCGCTCGATCGGGTCTGGCGTGCAAGTCATTGGCCGCGCCGACCGGGTTGGCGACCAGCGCGTCCTGCCCTTGGCGGGCGAGCGTCGCCTCGCGCCCGAGACGCGCGCAGAAAGCGGCTTGTTTCGCGGCCTGCGCTCGGCGCTGACCCAGCGGATGGCCGAGGATGACAGGGCGCTGCGGGGCTGGCTGAACTGGCACGCCCATCACCACGGGCTAGAGGCGGCGCTTGTCTTGAATCGCAGCGGCGCCAATCCCGCGGATGTCGTCGCGCGGCTGGAGGCGCAGCCGGTCGAGGGGATTGTGCGTGTTGTTCTTCTGACCATCGATCAGCCGCTGGGTCGGCCGGGGGAGGGCGAAGAGCGGTTGCCGTTTTACGCCCCCGACGCGCCGGGCAAGGACCGGATGGAGAGGCCCGCTCCCGATCCCTGGCGCGCCACCTTCGGCGAGATGATCTTCTTCGAGCTTTGCCGCGCGCTCTACCTCGCCGAAGCGCGAGGGGTGCTGAACGTGGACGTATCGGATCTTGTCACGCCGGGCCGCCCCACCGTGTTCGAGATGGCTGAGAACAGCCCCCACGGCGTCGTGCCGCTGGCCGGGCGGCGGATCTATCCCTGGGGCGTGGATGACGCAGCGGCACTTGGTTTCGCTGATCATATCTGCGAGCGCTTCGACGGCGCACCAGGCAATCCTCGCTGGTGCATCGCGCCCGACCGTCTGCCGAAGGGGGCAGTTTGGCGCATGGTGCGGGTTGGCGGCGCCGATGCCGGGGAACGCGCGCGGCTCTACTGGCGCTGCGCCGCCCTGCGTCACCCGACCGAAAAGGTCAGCGAGATCGTCCCCAAGACCGCGCTGGTCGAGGATGCACGCCTCATCGAGACGCTGCCGGCCTTCTTCGGTGGTACTCCGCAGCGCCCGCCGACCGAAAAGTTGAAGCCGTCCGCGACAAGCGACACCAACGCCACCGGCATTGTCACCACGATGAAGAACGAGGGTCCCTTCATCCTGGAGTGGATCGCCTATCACCGCGCCATCGGGGTCGGGACGTTTCTCGTCTACAGCAATGACTGCACCGATGGCACCGACACCATGCTGGACCTGTTGCAGGAGAAGGGCATCCTGCAGCACCGCGACAACCCCTTCCGTCAGACCGATCTCAAGCCCCAGCACGCCGCGCTGCAGGCGGCCGAGACCGAGCCGGCAATCCAGGCGCTCGACTGGGTGGTCTGCATGGATTGCGACGAGTTCATCAACATCCACGTGGGCGAAGGGCGCCTTGGCGACCTTTATGCCGCGGTCCCGGACGCCAACATGATCTCGATGACGTGGCGGCTGTTCGGGAATGGCGACGTGGACGGGTTCCGCGACGAGTTCATCACCGAACGCTTCACCGCCTGTGCTCCGCACCACGTGCGCAAGCCCCATCAGGCGTGGGGCTTCAAGACGCTGACCCGCAATACCGGGATCTTCAAGAAGCTCGGGGTACACCGTCCAAAGGGGCTGAAGCCGCAACTCGTGGAGCACGTGAACTGGGTGAACGGATCTGGTGAGCCGATGCCCGAGACGACGTATCGCAACGCCTGGCGCTCCACCGTCGAGACCTACGGCTACGACCTAGTAACGCTGAACCATTACGCGTTGCGCTCGGCCGAGAGCTTTCTGGTCAAGCGTGATCGGGGCCGAGTGAACCACGTGGATCGTGACCAGGGGCTGAATTACTGGTTTAGGATGAACTTCAACGCCGAAGAGGACCGCTCGATCCACCGGATTTTGCCGCGGCTACGGGCGGAGTACGACCGTCTGCTGGCAGACCCCGAGATCGCGGCGCAACACCGTGCCTGCGTCGCGGCGCACCGCGATAAGATCGACGCGCTGCGCCGGACCGAGAAGTACGACGCCTTCTACCGCGAGATCACCGGCCCGAGGCTGCGCCGTCTCAGCCGGATGCTGGACCGCTTCGGCTCGAACGTCTTTCTCGCCGGTCCCGATGTGATTCCGGACGAGGTGATGGACTATGCCGACCGGCCGGACTTCTTTTTCACAGTGCCCGACGAACAGGTGCCGTCGTGAGAGTGGATGGAGTATTGTGCGAATGGTGCGTCAGGATATGCACCGCGATGTGGAGGACGGCGTTCCCATGACTCTTCCTGAGATCGGCTCGCTCTGGATCGGCCCGGAGCTGACCTGGCTCGAGCAGCTCTGCCTTCAGAGTTTCGTCGATGCGGGGCACGCAGTCACGCTGTTCACCTACGAGCACGTGGCCGGAGTTCCAGATGGCGTCCGCGTGGCCCCGGCGGCCGAGATCATGCCGGGCGACAAGATCCTGCGCCACGCCAGGACGGGCTCGCCAGCTTACCACGCGGACATCTTCCGCCTGCGCCTGATGCACGAGACGGACCTGATCTGGGCCGACGCCGACGCCTATTGCGTCCGTCCTTGGAAGATTGCGCCTGACGCGCCATTCTACGGCTGGATCGCGGGCGATGTGGCGCAGGTCAATAACGGGGTGCTGCGTCTTGCCAAGGGCTCCGAGACCCTGCGCCGAATGACCGACTTTGCGGAGGACCCATATCCGATCCCGCCTTGGCTGTCCGATGCGCGGCGCGCCAGGCTGACCGAGGTTAAGGCATCGGGACAGGGCGTCCACGTGTCCGAGCTGCCGTGGGGCGTGCTGGGTCCGGACCTTCTGACGCATATGCTGCGGGAAACGGGGGAGATCAGTCACGCGGCGGCGCCCCACGTGATTTATCCGGTGCCCTTGCCCGACACTCATCTCATGCTCAAGGGCGACCGTCGGGACCGCGTGGCGGCCCTTGTTGGCGAAGAGACCTTGTCTGTCCACCTGTGGGGGCGGCGTTGCCGTAACGCGGCGGCCAAGCGAGGTGGCCTGCCGCAGCCCGGCTCATGGTTGGCTGAGATGCTCGACCGCCATGGGATTGACCCTGCGCCGACGCGTCGCCTGATCCGGTACCGTCCGCCAAGCAAGGCGGCCCGGCGCGCCGAACTGCCCGAGAAGATCGACTTCTCGATGTTCTCTGATGTCGATGTCGCCAACCTGATCCTGCAGCGGTCCGAGGTGATCGACTCGGGTGCAGCCGTTCGTGCCTGGGTCGCCGGCGACGACGCGCCCCTTCTTGACCTGGCCCGTAGCCAGCGCGAGACCATTTTGTCGGTCGCACTTGAACGGCTTCGAACGCATGTCGAGCGGTTTGTCGACGCCGTGGACACAGACCCGCCAAGCCGGATCGCCGACATCGGGTGCGGATACGGTCTTGCCAGTCTGGTGCTCTACCACCGCTACCAGGCCGAAATGGTTCTGATCGACATCGAAAGCAACGAAGGGCGGCACTTCGGCTTTGCTGACGAGGGAGCGGCCTACGCCGACCTGTCCACCGCACGCGCGTTCCTCGAAGCCAATGGGGTGCCAGCCGGCAAGATCATCACTCTCAACCCGAACAAGGTGCCGGTGGAAGAGGCTGGGACGGTGGATCTGGCAATCTCTCTCATCTCCTGCGGTTTTCATTATCCGGCAAAGACTTACGAGGCGTTCTTCGGGCGGCAGGTTGCTCCGAACGGCCGCATCGTGCTGGACATCCGCAAAGGGTCCGGCGGCATCCCCTACATGCGGCGCTTCGGGTCGGTGGACACACTGGACAAGTCTGCGAAACTGGCCACGATCCTTGTCCTGAAGGAGACGGTCGAAGCATGAGCGTGACGCAGACCGAGATCCGAGAGATCCTCTCTGCGCTGGATCGCGACGACGTGGACCGGGTGGCGGACTTGAATGGCACGGCGCCCGAACTGACCGCGGCGCTGCAAAAGCGGTTCGGCTGCAAGATCGACCTTGTTGCCCTGGGCCCCGAGGGGCAGCGCATGGCCGTGCCTGACGAGGATCTGGGGTCCTACACCTCAGCGGTCGCCGCCAGTGGTGGCAATCCGGAGGCGATACGTGCGGCGCACCCCGACAAGAGGGTGCGCCCCTACGACGTCATCGCGTCCCTGAATGGGTTTGGATCGCACCTCAAGATCAAGCACTTGCGCGGGTTTCTTCAGAAGGCGCTTCACGGGCAGAGCCGGATGGTTCTCGACATCAAGCTGGGCTCGGGCAGCTATCCGTTCCTCAAGGAATTCGGGACCTGCCATACGCTGAACGAGCCGGCCAAGAATCGTCTCGGCCGGGCGGTTCTGTCCGCCACACCCGCCAGCGGCAACTCGGGCCAGTGGTCCGACATCGCGCGCGACCTGGCCGGCGAGCGTGGGTTCTACGAGGATCTGGGCGATCATTCGCTTCTCTTCCAGGACCGCTCAGAGACGCTGGTGGTCACGTTCGACAACCTCGATATCGCGATGGAGAAACGCGAAGAGCGCCGACCCTGGGGCTATTCCTTTATTGAGGCGCAGGGGTGGTCGATGCTCGGCGTGATGGCCGACGGCTGGACGTGGTTCCGCGACAGCGCGGTGGACGACGCTTTCCTGCGCCTGTCGCGCGAGGGCTTCTTTGACCGGTTTGCGCGGGTGATCTTCTACGGGGCGAGCATGGGCGGCTATGGCGCCGCCGCCTTTTCGGCCGCGGCGCCGGGAGCGACGGTGTTTGTGACGTCGCCGCAATCGACGCTCGACAAGTCGGTCGTCCCTTGGGAAGTGCGCTACAAGACCGCATGGGATCGCGACTTCTCCGGCCCGTTCGGTGATGCAGCGGTCGCATCTCGCACCGCGAAGGCCGTGCACCTTCTTTATGATCCATATGTTGCCCCGGACGCGGCGCACGCGGCGCGGTTCACGGGCGAGAACGTTGTCCACTGGCCGTGTCCGCTGCTCGGCCACCGATTGGGTTCGTCGCTGCACCAGATGGGTGCGCTGAAAGAGATCACCGTTGCCGCGATCGAAGATCGGCTGGATCGGCGGATGTTCTACCGCCTGCTCCGCAAGCGGCGGGATCTGCCCCGGTATCAGCGAGAGCTCGTGCATCATGCGGTCGAGCGCGGACACCCGGGTCTCGCGCTGAAGGTCTGCAACCACGTGCTGGCCCGCCGAAAGGACAAGGCGCTGTCGGGAATCGCCCGACAGCTGCAAACCGCGTCTTGATGGATCGCCGAGCCTATGGGACCTGCCGGTTCAATCTTTCCGGAAGGTTGCGGGCAGGGGGCCATCTGCCTTCATCTGCTCCAGGGCGGCATCCAGCTGCTTCTTGAACGACGGCGCATCGCGGCGCGAAGTGACAGCGCGGCACAGGACCGCCGTCAGGAACGGGGATCTGCGCCGCGTCGACCGGCGCAGGGTGCGCGTCAGGAACGGCATGTGGTCGCGTCGACCGCGTAGCAGGCGGTAGATGTCCACGGATCCAAGCCGGCCCGCTCCAAGACCTTCAATCATCGGGTGCAGGGCGCCGATCGCCTCCAATGTGACGTCCAGCG
>NZ_JBELKF010000093.1:0-12203 GCF_042089775.1 Palleronia sp. | reverse complement strand
GAAAACCACGATGGTCTACGTCACCCATGACCAGGTCGAAGCGATGACGCTGGCCGACCGCATCGTGGTGTTGCGCGACGGAAGGATCGAACAGGTCGGAACGCCGCTCGAGCTCTATCACCACCCGAAGAACCGGTTTGTGGCGGGCTTCATCGGTTCGCCGAAGATGAACTTCCTTCCCGCCCGTCCCGCGGGTGACGGAGAGGTTACCGTACCCGGATCGGACCCGATCGAGGTGCCGGTCAAGCCGCGTTCCGACGCAGGCGAGCTGACGCTTGGCATTCGGCCCGAGCATATCGAGATGGTCGCGCCGGGGCAGGGCACGGTCGCGGGCGAAGTGCTGGTGGCCGAGCGGCTGGGGGGCGAAACCTTCTTGCACGTCGAACTCGGCGGCGAAGAGCCCCTTGTGGTGAAGGCGGACGGCGGCGTTTTGCAAAAGCCAGGCGACGGTGTCGGCCTTCGTTTCCCTCCCGAGGCGCTGCATCTCTTTGGCGGCGACGGACAGGCCTTCGAGCACCGCGAACGGCATGACCTGATCGCCTAAAGCTTCAGCGGCGCCACGGCATCGATGGCGCCCCGGATCAGGTCGGCGGCGTCGTCCTGGGACTGCACGAGCCGCAGGAACAGCAGGTCGAGAACCATCAGCTGCGCGTCCCGCGAGGTGATTGCGGCCGAACGCACGCGCTTCTCGTCGTCAACGGTGAACAACGCGATCCGCGCCAGCCCGGATAGCGGGTTCGGCTGCAGGCCGGTGACCGACAGAAGCGGCGCGCCGCACCGGGCCGCGGTCTCGGCGATGCGCAACGTCTCGAGGCTCGTGCCGGATTGCGAGAGGGCAAGCATCAGGTCTTCGGGGCCGAGCGTCGCCGCGTTGGCCATCTGGATATGACTGTCGGCGTCGAACGTCGTCAGGCGGCCGAGCTTCTGTAGCTTGTATCCGAAATCCCGCGCCACGAGCGACGAGGCGCCCACGCCCACCAGCTGGATCCGCCGTGCCCGGGACAGTGCATCGCGCGCCGCGTCGAGCGTCTCTGCACCGTTGACCGAAAGCGTTTCCTGCATCGCGCGGATCTTGCTGCCCAAAAGCTTCCGGGCCGTCGTGGCAAGGTCGTCGGCCGCCTCGATCGAGCCGTGGACGACCCCATCGGACTCCGCGGCGCCACGGCGCGCCGTTGCTTGGCTGATCTCGATCTTGAGGTCCTGAAATCCGGCGAAACCGAGCTTCTGGCAGAACTTCACCACGCTGGACTGGCTGCGTCCCGCCAGCCGCGCAAGCTCCGCCGAAGACTGCCGCAACACACCTTCGGGATCGTCCAGGATTGTGCGCGCAATCTCTCGCTCGCCCTCGGTCAGGGCATTAAGGCGGGCTTCGATCATCGCCAGAACGGACATGCTGGGCCTCCGCCACTTTTGGAATAGGATACCACAGTTTGCTTTGACCTCGGGAATTTATAATTCTACGCTTGGCACAGGTTCAAGGAGACTCGCCATGTCCGCCGCCGCGCAACAGGACCTTCGTACTCTCGTTTCGGAAGGGCGGAACCAACGGACGACCGAAATCGACCGGCTGCCGACCCAAGAGATCGTGGCGCTGATGAATTCCGAGGACGCAGGCGTGGCCGCCGCGGTTCGCGCCGAGCTTCCGCAGATTGCTCGGGCGGTGGACCGGATCGTCGCGGCCTTCGAACAGGGCGGCCGGCTGATCTATACCGGCGCGGGGACGAGCGGCCGGCTGGGCGTGCTCGACGCGTCGGAATGTCCACCGACCTTTTCCGTCCCGCCCGGGATGGTGGTCGGCCTGATCGCCGGCGGTGACCATGCCTTGCGCCATTCGGTCGAAGATGCCGAGGACGACGCCGGGCAGGGCGCGCGGGATCTCGAAGCGGTCGACCTGACCGCGCGGGACGTGGTCGTGGGCATCGCCGTCAGCGGCAAGACGCCTTACGTCGTCGGTGCGCTGGATCATGCGCGCCAGATCGGTGCGGGCACCGTGGCGCTGTCGTGCAACCCCGGCTCTGTCATCGCGATGCTGGCCGACATCGCCATCTCGCCCGTCGTCGGGCCCGAGGTCGTGACGGGCTCCACCCGGCTGAAGTCGGGAACTGCGCAGAAGATGGTTCTGAACATGCTCAGCACCGCCAGCATGATCCGCATCGGCAAGACCTATGGCAACCTGATGGTCGATGTCACGATCTCGAACCGAAAGCTGGCCGAGCGGGCCGTCGGCATCGTCATCGACGCCACGGGCTGCCCCGAGGACGAAGCGCGCGGCTTGCTCGACGCCAGCGGCGGCAAGGTGAAGCTGGCGATCTTCATGCAGCTGAGCGGCCTCGACGCTGACACCGCGCGCGCGGCGCTCGAGGCGGAACAGGGCTTCCTGCGCCGGGCCCTCGAAAGAGCGGGAACGAATCCCGCCTGACCATCACCCACAGGGAGACATGACATGATCACCGCAAGGACCCTCGTTTCCACCATCGCCATCGGTGCTTCGGTCGGCATGGCCGGACCGCTCGCCGCGCAGACGCTGAACGTCGCGTGGTCGCAGGACGCGACCGGGCTCGACCCGCACACCCAGACGGCGTTCGCGTCGATCCGGCTGCTCGAACTGGTCTACGAACCGCTGGTGCGGCTCGGTCCGGACCTCGAGATCCAGCCGGCGCTTGCCGAAAGCTGGGAGTTTTCAGACGACGCCACGACGTTGACCTTCCACCTCGATCCGGACGCGACCTTCCACGACGGCAGCCCCGTCACGGCGGCCGACGTGAAGGCCTCTTTCGAGCGTATTCTCGACGAAGCGACCGGGGCCTCGGCGCGCGCGAACTACACCTCGATCACCGGCATCGAGACGCCTGACGAACAGACGGTCGTCTTCCAGCTTGACGGGCCGAACGTCCCGATCCTGAACGGCATGGCGTCAATCAACGCCGCCATCGTCCCGGCTTCGGCCATCGAGGCGGGAACGGTCGGCACCGAGGTCATGGGCTCGGGGCCCTTCACGCTGGAGCAGCGCACGCCGAACGCCAACGCCAGCCTTTCGGTCTACGAAGACTGGCACGGCGGCGACATCGCCTATGACGGCATCAATGTCAGTGTCTTGCCTGACGAGACGGCAATCCTGGCTGCCCTTCGGGCGGGTCAGGCGGATTTTGCGCTTCTGAGCGACCCGCTGGTGGCAACGCTTGTCCCGCGGGCCGAGGGGCTGACGCTCAACACCGCGCCGACGCTCGACTACCACGTGCTGCAGCTCAACGCCTCGCGCGCGCCGATGGGCGAGCTGAAGGTGCGGCAGGCGATCTCCTGCGCGCTCGACCGGCAGGACATCCTCGACGCAGCCCTTCTGGGCGAGGGCGAGGTGACGGGGCCGCTGACCTCGCCGGCCTATCGCAACGATCCGTCGAACCTGTTCTGCTATGAGCAGGATCAGGAGCGGGCCCGGCAGCTTTTGGCCGAGGCAGGCTACGAGGACGGTTTCTCGGCCACGATCATGGCCGCCAACGGAGAGCCGCCCACGGCCGCGGCCGAAGCGCAGCTGATCCAGTCGCAACTCGCCGAGGTCGGCATCGACCTGTCCATCGAGATGCAGGAAATGAACGTCTACGTCGACAGCTGGCTGGCTGGCGATTTCGACATGGCCGTGGCGCTGAACGGGGGGCGGGCCGACCCCTACACCATGTACAACCGGTACTGGACGAAAGACGGAAACCTTCAGAACGTCGCCAACTACATCGACGACACGCTCGACAGGCTGATGCAGGAAGGACGGGCCGAGACCGACGAAGAGGCCCGCAAGGAGATCTTCGCCGAGTTCGAGCGTCACCTGACCGAGATGGCGCCGTGGGTGTGGCTGTATACCGGCTACACCTACACGGCGCAGCGCGAGGGCGTGGCGGGCTTTGAGGCGACGCCGACAGGCTCGCTTTTCGGTCTGGTCGACGTGACGCTGGCCGAGTGAGCCGACCCGAGACGCCCGAGGGGGCCGCATGAGCTACGTCCTGCGCCGTCTGCTGATGTTTCCACTCGTCATGCTGGGCGTCTCGATCTTCGTTTTCGTGGCCATACGGCTGGTGCCCGGCGACGCCATCACGGCGATGCTGGGCACCGAATCCGGCCTGCTGACCCCGGCGCAGCGCGAGTCCCTCGCCGCCTATTTCGGGCTCGATCAGAACTGGGTCGTGCAATACTGGCGCTGGCTCGTCGGATTGCTGCACGGGGACCTGGGGGTCTCGGTCACCTATGGGCAGCCGGTGTCGCAGATCATCCTCGACCGCTTTCCCCTGACGCTCGAGCTGGCGCTCTTGTCGATGGTGATCGCGCTTCTGATCGGTCTTCCGGCCGGCGTCTTCGCCGCCACGAGGGTCGAGCGGCCGTCCGACCTGATCGTGCGGGTGTTCACGATGATCGGCCAATCCACGCCGAACTTCGTGCTGGCGCTTCTGGCAATCTTCGTTCTGTCGGTCGGCTTCGGCGTCCTGCCGACCATGGGCCGGTTCGTTCCGCTGACCGAGGACCCGCTGGGGAACCTCGCGCAGCTGATCCTGCCGGCGCTGGCGCTTGGCACCGCGTTTGCGGCCGCAGTCACGCGCATCTCGCGTGCCGCCATGCTCGACATCCTCAGCGAGGATTACGTCCGCACGGCCCGGTCCAAGGGGTTCTCGCAAGGCTACGTCATCTGGCGGCACGCGCTGCCGAACGCGCTCATCCCGGTCGTGACGCTGAGCGGGGTCGAGTTCGGCTACCTGCTTGGCGGAGCGGTCATCGTTGAGCAGATCTTCGCCTTGCCGGGGCTGGGGCGGGTGGTGCTCGACGCCATTCTCCAGCGCGACTACGCGCTGGTGCAGGGGGTGGTCCTGTTCATCGCCTTCAACTTCCTTCTGGTGAACCTGCTCGTCGATCTGGCCTATGCCGCGCTCGACCCCCGCATCCGGTACGGAGCCAGCTGATGTCGTTCCTTCGCGCGCTCTGGCGCCACAGCTCGGGCCGGATCGGGGCGATCATCATCGCCGTCTTCGCGGTGGCGGCGATCCTCGGGCTGGCCGGGCTGACGCCGCACCATCCGCTGGCGCAGGACCGGCTGGCGCGGCTGCAGGCACCGGGCGGGAGCTACTGGATGGGAACCGACCTGTTCGGGCGCGACATCCTGAGCCGCCTCATGGTCGGGATCGGCCAGTCCTTTGCCGTCGCGCTTCTGTCGGTCGGGCTGGCCACTTCGGTCGGCACCGTGCTGGGGCTGACGGCGGCGTGGTTCGGCAAGCTCTGGGACGGGGCGGTGATGCGGGGGATGGACGTGCTCCTGTCCTTCCCGGCGATCCTGCTGGCGCTGCTGATCGTCGCGATCATGGGACCGGGGCTTATCACGTCAGTCGTCGCCATCGCCATCGTCTACACGCCGATCTTCACCCGCGTCGTGCGCGGCCCAGCGCTGTCGCTGAAGACGCGCAGCTTCGTGGACGCGGCGCGCACCTTCGGCAGTTCGCGGCGCTACATCCTGACCCGGCACCTTCTGACGAACCTCGTGGCGCCCCTTACGGTGCAGATCACGCTGGCGCTGGCATGGGCGCTGCTGACCGAGGCGGCGCTGAGCTTCCTCGGCCTCGGCGCGCAACCGCCCACGCCGTCGCTGGGCCTGATGCTGTCCGACAGTCGCAACCTGATGGAGACGGCGCCGTGGATGCTGATCTTCCCGGCGGCGGTCATCATGCTTGCGGTGCTCGGGTTCAACCTGCTGGGCGACGCCTTGCGCGACTTGTTCGATCCCCGCATGCGGAGGGCGCTGGCATGACGCTGCTTTCGGTCGAGGATCTGCGCGTCGGCTTCGGCAAGCGGGGCCAAGAAACCGAGGTCGTCCACGGCGTCAGCTTCGAGGTGGCGGCGGGTGAGACCCTGGCCATCGTCGGCGAAAGCGGCTCGGGCAAGTCGGTCACGGCAATGGCAGTCAACCGGCTGGTCGACTACGGCGGCGGCCGTATCCTGGGCGGTCGCGCCGTCTATGACGGGCGGATCGACGTTGCCGCGGCCACCGAGCCCGAGATGCAGCGCCTGCGCGGGCGCGAGATCGGGATGATCTGTCAGGAGCCGATGACGTCGCTCAACCCGGTGCTGAAGGTCGGCGCGCAGATCGGCGAGATTTTCCGCAAGCAGCACGGGCTGAGCGGCCGAGCGGTGCGCCAGGCCTCGATCCGGGCGCTCGACCGGGTGCAGATTTCCGACGCGGCCCGCCGTCTGGACCAGGCGCCGCACCAGATGTCGGGGGGCATGCTCCAGCGAGTGATGATCGCCATGGCGCTGGCGGGCGAGCCGCGCCTTCTGATCGCAGACGAACCGACGACCGCGCTGGACGTGACCATCCAGGCGCAGATCATGGCCCTTCTGGCCGAGTTGCAGCGCGAGACCGGGACGGGCCTGATCTTCATCACGCACGACATCGGCCTCGTCGCCGGTCTGGCCGACCGGGTCCTGGTGATGCAGGGCGGCAAGTCGGTCGAAAGCGGCCTGATCGACCAAGTGCTCGACCGGCCATCGCACGACTATACGCGGCACCTCCTGAATGCCGTCCCGCACTTCCGCGGCGGCCAGGCGGTCCGCACGGATGGGGCCCGCGACGGCCGGTCCCCCGCGCTGAACGTCCGCGACCTCAGCGTGCGGTTTCCCGTCGGTGGCGGCTTCCTTCGCAAGACCCGGGGAGAGGTTCATGCGGTGGATGGCGTCTCCTTCGATCTCGTGCCGGGCGAGACGCTCGGCATCGTCGGCGAGAGCGGCTCGGGCAAGTCGACCACGGCCCGTGCAATCCTCGACCTCGTGCGGCTCTCGGGCGGTGAAATCGATACCGAGGGCGGCGCTGCCGTGCAGATGGTGTTCCAGAACCCGAACGCGTCGCTCAACCCCCGCATGGATGTGCGTGCGCTCTTGGCCGAGCCGGTGATTGCCTCCGGCCAGCGGGTGGACCATACGGCGGCCGAAAGGATGCGCACGCTTCTGGCGCGCGTGGACCTGCCCGACGACCTCGGCCGCTTCCCTCACGAGTTTTCGGGGGGGCAGCGCCAGCGGCTCTGCATCGCGCGGGCGCTGATGCTCAATCCTCGTGTGCTGGTGCTGGACGAGGCGGTGTCGGCCCTGGACGTTTCGGTTCAGGCGAAGGTGCTGGAGCTGCTGATCGACCTGCAGCGCGAGTTCGGCCTCGCCTATCTCTTCGTCTCGCACGACATGGCGGTGGTCGAGCGGATCGCGCATCGCATCGCCGTCCTCTATGCGGGGCGGATCGTCGAAATGGGCGCGGCCGCCGCCGTGCTGTCCGATCCGCGCCATCCGTACACGCAAAAGCTGATCTCGGCCGTTCCTTCGATCGAGCGGCGGCGGATCGACTACACGCTCGACACCGAAGAGGTGCCTTCGCTTCTGCGTCCTGTCGGCTTCAACACGCCGCCGCAGGTCTGGCGGCAGATCGGCCCCGATCACCGCGTCGCATCGGAGGAACCCGCATGAGCTTTGACCGTGCGCTGGACCTCATCGAGGTGGCCATCGACGCAGGCCGCATCCCGGGCGCCGTCCTTGGGGCGATCGAGGGTGGCGAACGGCGGTTGGCGGCGCGCGGTCTCGCGGCCCGTGTGCCCGCCGAGGAACCGATGCGCGAAGGGACGGTCTTCGACCTCGCATCGCTGACGAAGGTGATCTTCACGACCGAGCGCATCCTGCACCACGCCCGGTTGGGGCACATCGATCTGGACTCCCCGCTGACCGCGGTGATCCCCGACCTGCGCCAATACGACATGACGGCGTGGGAGCGGCAGGTGACGTTCCGCCAGTGCCTCGGCCATCAGACCCCGTTCCCGGCGGTCGAACCGATCTACACCTACGGCAGCGACCCCGCCACTCTTCGGGCGTTTGTCCTGCAGCGCGAATGGCGGCGGCTCGCGGTGCCGGTGTATTCGGACATCAACTACATTCTGCTCGGCATCGTCCTAGAGCGGATCGAGGGACAGGGCATCCGCGCGATGGATCCCGGCCCCGGCTTCACCTTCGCGCCCGCCGCCGAGACCTGCGCCCCGACGGAAATCTGCTCGTGGCGCGGCAGGCTCATCCGGGGCGAGGTGCATGACGAGAATTGCCATGCGCTTGGTGGGTCGGGCCACGCGGGCCTCTTCGGGACGGGCGCGGCGGTGCTCGATTTTGCGCAGAGGCTTCTGGAGCGTGGCCCCGGGCTGATCGGCGAGGCGCTGTCCGACACCCGGACCCACGGGTGGGAGCGGCGGCATCCCGGATGGCCCGGCGGCGACGCCTGTTCGTCCGGCACCATCGGCCACACCGGGTTCACGGGCACCGGGCTTTGGCTTGATTTCGACACAAGGCGCGCCTGGACCCTGCTGACCAACCGCGTCCACCCCACGCGACATGTCGAGAGCGGGATCGGCGATCTGCGCCGGCAGGTGGGCGACGCCCTGAACGGAGTGTGACGCCATGGAACCTGTCTGGACCGTCGGACTGATGACCGGAACCGTGCTCGACGGAAATATCGACGTGGCGCTCTTGCGCACCGACGGCGAACGCGTGGCCGAGTTCGGCCCCTACACCTTGGCACCCTATGACCGTGAGACGCGCGATCTGCTGGCGGCGTGCCTCGGCGAAGCCCGCGCATGGAATTTCGACGGGCCCGAGCCTGCGATCTTTGCCGAGGCCGAGAACCGGATCACCCGCGCCCAATCCGAGGCCGTGCGCGCGCTGGTCGAGAGCTCGGGCCTGTCGATGGACAAAATCGAGGCGGTGGGCTTCCACGGCCAGACGGTTCTGCACCGCGCGCCGGAGACCGGACGCTTGGGGCAGACCCGGCAGCTCGGCGATGGAAAGCTGATGGCCCAGATCCTTGGCACCACGGTCGTCCACGATTTCCGCAGCGGCGACATGGCAGCGGGCGGGCAGGGGGCGCCGCTGTCAGCCGTCTATCACGGCGCGCTTCTGGATGATCTGGACACGGACGGGCAAACGGCGGTGCTGAACCTTGGCGGCGTGGCGAACGTGACGGCGCGTGATTCCGACGGCACTCTCGTCGCGTTCGACACCGGACCCGCGAACGCGCCGATCAACGACTTCGTGGCGCATCTGGGCCGGGGCGAGATGGACCGCGACGGCGCGCTCGCCGCCGCCGGACGGGTGGACGAGACGCGGCTGAACGCCCAGCTCGACCATCCTTACCTGCGCCGGCCCTACCCGAAATCGCTCGACCGGTTCGATTTCGGCTACGACTGGGCGCTCGATCTTTCGCCCCAGGACGGGGCGGCTACGCTGACGGCCTTCACCGCCGCGGCCGTTGGGCGCGCGCTCGACCTGCTCCCCGAACGCCCCACGCGGCTGATCGTGTGCGGCGGCGGACGCCACAACCCGACGCTCCTTAGGATGCTCGAGACCCATGCGGGCGTGCAGGCCGAGCGGGCCGAAGCCGTCGGCTGGCAGGGAGACGCGATCGAGGCGCAGTGCTTTGCCTTCCTCGCCCTGCGCCGTTTGCGCGAGTTGCCCGTCACGTTCCCGGGCACTACTGGCGTACGTGACCCCATGACCGCTGGTCGCGTCGCCGCCGGAACGCGAAGCTGAGGAACGCGCACAGCCGCGCGAGGCGAGCTGGCGTCGCGGCAGGCTCCCGCGCGTGCCACACCAGTTGGACCGCTTTGCGCTGATCAGTCGCGGTGGATGGGCTCGGCGGTGAAGGCGCCGCCCTGGTAGACGGCGTCGGGTGCGTCGGGGGCGGGGCGGGCATTCTCGGCATTGACCTTGTTGCGGAAGCGGGCCGAACTGTCCTTCGCGCGCCAGCCGAGGTAGCGGGCGGCGGAGTTGTCCCACCACTGTTCGTCATTGTCCGAGACGCCCCAGATGATCGGGCAGCCAAGGCGGGGCGCGCGGAAGCAGCACTCGATCAGCGAGACGAAATCGTCCGGGCTGAACCAGGTCGCCAGCATCCGGTGGTTCCGGGGCTCGGGGAAGCACGAGCCGATGCGGACGAGCGCCGTCTCCTGCCCGAATTTCGCGTGGTACATCGACGCCATCGCCTCGCCGAAGCACTTGGATACGCCGTAGAGGCCGTCGGGCTTCATGGGGTCGTCCACGCTCAGGTGGCGGTCCTGCGTGTGAAAGCCGATCGTGTGGTTCGACGAAGCGAAGATGATGCGCGGGTTTCCGTTCGCGCGGGCAGCCTCGTAGAGGTTGTAGACCCCGCGGATATTGGCGTCGCAGATCGGGTCGAAGGGCTGCTCGACCGAGACGCCGCCGAAATGGACGATCCCGTCGCAGCCCTTGACCAGGTCGTGGACGGCGGCCTCGTCGGCGAGGTCCGCTTGCACGACTTCCTCGCCGTCGCCTGCGGGCTCCATTTCTGCCAGGTCCGACAGGCGGATCGTGTCGGCCATGTGCGCCAGGCGGGTCCGCATCATCCGCCCCAGTCCGCCAGCGGCGCCGGTAATGAGAAGTCGTTTCATGTCAGGCTCCTAGTCGATCAGGCTTGGTAGATACATCGAGAAGAACGGCACATAGGTCACGAGCAGCAACGCCACGATGATGGCTGCGTAGAAGGGCAGGATGGTGCGCACGGCCTGGTCGATCCGTATGCCGCCCACCACGCAACCCACGAAGAGGCAGGCGCCTACCGGCGGCGTACAGAGGCCGAGGCCGAGGTTCATCATCAGGATCACGCCGAACTGCAACGGGTCCATGCCAAGGTCGGTGACCACCGGCAGGAAGATCGGCGTGCAGATCAGGATCAGCGCCGCCATGTCCATGATCATGCCGAGGACCAGCAGCGTCACGTTCAGCAGAAGCAGGATGATGATCGGGTTTTCCGAGATCATCGTCACGGTCGTCGCCAGCAGATCCGGCACCCGGTAAAGCGCCAGCAGGTAGGCAAAGGACGACGCGGTTGCGACCAGGATCATCACCAGCGCCGTCGTGCGCACCGCCGCCACCACGGCCGCGACGAAGCGGTTCCAGGTGAGCTCGCGGTAGACCAGCGTGGTCACGAGGATCGCCCAGATCGCCCCGAAGGCGCCAGACTCTGTCACGGTCATCACGCCTGACAGCACGCCGCCGACGATGATGATCGCCGTCATCAGGCCCGGGATCGCCACGATGAAGCGGATGCCAAGCTCGCGGAAGCCGGGGAACGCCTCGCCCGGATAGCCACGGCGCACGGCGATGAACCACGCGACGAAGCCCAGGATCAGGCACATCAGGATGCCCGGCAGGATCCCCGCGATGAAGAGGTTGGACACCGACACGCCGCCCGCCGCGACGGCATAGAGGATCATGTTGTGCGAGGGCGGGATGACGACGCCGGCGATGGACGAGGTCACCGTGACGTTCACCGCGTAGTCGGCATCATAGCCCTTTTCCTTCATCACCGGCACCAGGATCGACCCGAGCGCCGATGTGTCCGCCACCGCCGAGCCGGAGATCCCCCCGAACAGCATCGACGAGGCGACGTTCACCACGCCCAGTCCGCCGCGCATGAAGCCCACGGCCGAGGCGGCAAGGCGAACGAGGCGGGCTGCGATGCCGCCCTGCATCATCAGCTCGCCTGCGAAGATGAAGAACGGGATCGCCAGCAGCGAGAACACCGAGATGCCGGACAGGATGCGCTGGAACCCGATGAAGAGCGGCAGTCCCTCGTAGAGAAAGCCGCCGACCGTCGCGAGGCCCAGGGCGAAAGCCACTGGCATCCCGGCGATCAGGCCGAAGAAGAACAGGCCGAAGAGAAGGGCAAGGCCCATGCGGTCAACCTTTCAACGGGTCGCGGCCGCGCGCGTGCTCGGCCATGTGGTACAGGGTAAAGAGCGACGACAGGACGCCGCAGATCGCCATCGGCATGGCGCGCCAGCCTTCCGCGAAGCCCAGCATCGGGATGCGTCGGGGCCAGGTGCTCATCGTCAGCTCGGTCCCGTAGATCGCCAGCGCGACCGAAAAGGCAAGCACGCCGGCCAGCGACACCCAACGCAGCGGCGTCGCAACGGCGGGGGGCATCATCTCGCGCATGAAATCGACCGAGAGGTGGGACTTCGTCCACACGCCGACGGCGCCGCCGAGGAAGGTGATCCACACGACGAGAACCAGGGCGAGCTGCTCGACCCATGTTGGTGTATCGTTCAGGACGTAGCGGCCCCAGACGAGCCAGCCGAACACGACGATCAGCAGGACAAGCTGCACGCCGGCGATTCCCATGCAGATCGTCG